>NZ_CAUIXH010000008.1:0-89990 GCF_962707005.1 Neisseria basseii
TGGCCGTCGCCGATCCAAACATCGTTCGGCTTCAAAGCCCCCCAATCACGTTTCACATAAGGCAGCAGCGATTTATAAGCCGCCCCCGTTTTCCTGCCGCGCTCCTGCATAATCAGCGGCAGCTTGCCCCAAACGCGCCGCACCATACTCAAGCTAGGCACATCATTGACCGGCATATTTTCCGCTTCCGCCCACTGCACAAACCGGCGGTAGCTGTGCGCCAATTTTGGCGCGGACGGAATATTGTGAAACTGCATAAATGTCGGCAACCAACCGTAGCTCTCAATCGGTTTGACCGCCTTAGTTACCTTCGGAGCCAAAGAGACCAACCGCTCCGTCGCGTTTTCCGCTTTCAAATAAGCAGAAATCCAGCCGTCTAAAGTACGTTCGCCAACCTTTGCCGACCGACTGCGGTCATTTGCTGTTTCCAAGTTGCCGAGCGTAACCTCGTCCAACTTACCCTCCGCCAGCAGCCTCAAAAACTGAGCCACCGCAACCTTGGCAGAGCAACCGTATTGGTATTTAATCCCCAACACCGCCGCCACCACCGCGCATCGCGCATCCGCCACCGACCGTTGTTTCTCGTTCAACAGCTTGTCCGCTTCAGCCAGTGCCTGAGCCGACATCGCCGTTCCAGGTCTGACTTGGGGCAGGGTTTTCGGCATCTTCTCCGCCAGATCGTCCGACTGCCGTTTCATAATGGCGGCGCGGATTTCGGCAGGGAGGGAAGCGATTAAGTATTGCTTGACTTTCCCGCCTTTGACTTGGCCGTCTGAAAATTTATAAAGCCAGTTTTCTTTTAAAGCTTTTTTGTCTAATGCTTGCCTTGATTTATTTAATATTTCAGATAACTCTCGGCTAGATATTTCATTCATATCAACCTCACTTCAGCCCAAGTTTTCTCGCAATTTCAAAACCCTTGCCGTATTTAGCCTTATTCTGCCCGCCGACAACTAAGTAAACTTCGCGTGGCTGATAGCCGTTTTCACGAGCCCAAGAAGCCAGAGTCTTGCCTTCTTTTTTAAAATTTTCTTTTAATTTCTCGACAGTTATCAACATAGATAGTCCTTTCTGACTGTGTTAGAATACATAACTAAATAAGCACTAGTGCTGTTCTCTTTTTTGAATTATGAGAAAAATATTTCTCTTTTTAATGATTATTTTATGGAAAATATTTCTCTTTTTGCTAATCGATTGAAAGTAGAAAGAAAAAAGTTAGGTTTGACTCAGTCTCAACTTGCTGAGAAATGCGGCATTACACGTGAGATGTGGGGAAAATATGAGCGTGGTCAATTTCTACCAAACTGTGAAATTATTTTCTCTTTTTGTGCATTAGGTGCAGATGTAAATTTTCTTTTCACAGGAAATAGGCCGTCTGAAAATTCAAACGAACTCAGCAAAGATGAATTAGAACTGCTTCAAAACTATCGACAATCAACAAATAAAAGTCGTGAGATTATTTTGACTATCGCCAAAACACAGGAGAAAAAAGAAGTCGGTATTACGGCTGGTGAAGTAGCCTGAAGGATAAGGCTAAGCAACTATTTTTAAAAAATTGGTTGCTTAGTTACAATTTTATTCAAAAATCATATTTATATATCTATATGATATTAAATAATTTTAACTAAGCAACCGAAAAAATTTTGTTGCTTAGTTAATTGCTTAAATATCTAGAAGGAAGAAGAATGGAAATTGTTTCTTGGTTCTCAAATCGTCTTCAAGCTGAGAGAAAACGTTTAAAATTGTCAGTACGTGAGGTCGCAAAAGCCTGCGAAGTAACTGCTGCAAAATGGACTCGTTTTGAAAAAGGTGAAGAAGCTCCAGAAGCTAAGACGTTATTTTTATTTGCTGAATTAGGTGCAGATATGAATTATGTTTTTAAAGCAGAATTTCTTGATAAAGAAGAAATACAGTTAATAGAAAAATACAGAGAAGCTGACCTAATAGGTAAGGCCGCTATAGATTATGTTGCGCAAGGTTGTAACAAAGATTATGCTCCTGGTTCAAGCATTCAGTGCATTATTAAATTTCTAGAATAATTTCAATAGACTAGTACGACACCATAGGCTCCCGTCAACCTGTCAGAGTTTGTATTCGTGCCGCGCTACAAAAGGCGATTCAATGGAGGGCGTGCTCAATCCATTCTCATCAATCACGCCAAAACCGACCCGCGTGACGGCCTGTACGTCCTACGCATAGGAAACGACCTGTTTGTCAAAAACATCCAACGCCTGCCCGGACGGCTCTTGGTTAAATCCGCCAATCCCCTCTACGAACCTTTTGAAATCGACCTCACAGCCGACAACATCGATACAGCCATCATCGGCCGGGTAGAATGGTTCGGCCGTACCGTAAACTGATTTTAAAACCCTCTTAAAATAGTTTTAAAAAATTCCCAATCCCGTCAGCTTTCAACAAAAAACCGCGCATTCCGGCGCGGTTTTGTGAAAAAGCTGGCGTAACTTTTCCGGATACAAAAAAACGCCGAAATCCACGTCTTTAGAAGATTTCAGCGTTTTTTTACTCTATTTGTTCCTTGTGCAAAAACTAACAGTCCCCCACATTTAATGTACAAATCACTATCCAGCTTCAGCCATACCCAATAGTTTTCCGAACCGCATACCTCCGCCCGATAATGCCCAGCGGAAGTTTTTTGGATATCGCAAACCTTACCCTGCTGAAAATACAGCAGACCACGTTCGACGATGTGGGGCGGGAACAGGTGGAGCGGATGGATACGGGGCATGGTTGGTTTCCAAGAAGTTTTTGAAATATGGGGAGTTTACTGGTTTGGACGACGTTTGGGGTGGCGGCGGGAATTCTTGTTTGGCAAAGAGGTAAAAGGTCGTCTGAAAATGGGTTTCAGACGACCTTTGGGGGTGGTTGGGAAAGGAGTAGTTTAGAAAGACCATGTGCGTACCTCACACACGCTACACACGGATTACAAGTTTTGCGTGATTTGTAGGTGGAATGTGTTCCGAAAGGCACGCACGCGGTTTGATGCAGGCTACGGGTTGCTTGTAATTTAGTTCATAATGCCTGAAAGTTTTGAGTATTTAGAATAGATAACATAGATTGAATGGATTGTTTTAGCTCTAATGGCGTAAAAGGTGGGTTCAACGTGTTTTCTGGATGATGAATAGCATGTCTAATATAAGTCATTAAAGTTACTTGTTCAGTTACTTGGTTTCCATTTCGCAGGATTCTCTCTCGAGATTTTGTAAATGGGATATTGCAATTCGCATTTGTCCATGTGTCAAATCTATTATTTTGGCTATTTTTTAAAATTCTTTCCTCAATATATCCATATAGTTCATTATGAAAATCATTGGAGATTATATTAAAAGCAAAATATCCAATTTCTGCTAAAGTTGGTGAAAATGTAAAGGTATCCATGCCTGAAACTGGGACAACAAGATTTTGCGGATCATTTTTTTGTGTTATTAAAATCTTTGTATTTTCATTTTTAAACATGCTTAGTAAATAGGCAGAATGTGTTGTAATGAATATTTGATGTTGATTTGCTATATTATTTAATGCATTAATTAGCATATCTTGTGCTTTAGGATGTAAAGATATTTCCGGTTCATCAATAAAAAAGAATAGTGGTTTTGTGAGATGTGGGTTATCTGGATGTATTGATAAGGATCGTGCATATACTTCAATAACTGACAATGCAAAAGCTCGTTGCATACCACTACCTTTTTCTGATAATAAAGTTTCTATTCCATCATCAATCTTTATATTACCAAGTTTTATAAATGAGGCTGGGTCAGGAATTGCAAAGTCAAGTTTAATGTTAGCATTTCCATAAAAATTACTTAATGAAGTTTCTAAATCTGAAATTAAATTCTGTGATTGATTACATAATGAGTTTTCATTATCAATAAATGCAGCCTTATGTGCTGCTGCAAAATCAATCCAAACTTGACTTTGTTCAAATTGATTACTCAATTCTTTTAATAATTTGCCTAAAATCTTGGTATTACCAAAATCTACTACATCATCAGCGTTCATATCCGACCATACAAAAATATTGTCAAATAGAGAGCCAATCGCTTTATCAAAACCTGTTGGATTCTCAAATTGTTGTGTGTTTGGGTTGAAAGTACAAATTTTCTTTTCATTTAATGTAACTGATCTATTATTTTGAGTAATTGTTATAGTCTGTGAGCTTCGACGTAATCTCATAGTTTCAATACCATTAGTATCAGTTTCTATATAATCTAAATATCTAGTTTCAGAAAAGTTATTAATTGTTTCAGTTAAGTTTCCTGAAATAGTAATCTCAACAAACACATCAGTATCTAGCTGATTTGTGTTTTTATAATCATCAATTGTTTTATCTTTTGTTACGCCATTACGTAAAAAATCTATAGCACGAAAGATTGTCGTCTTGCCAGTATTATTTTCTCCAACAAAGCAAATAATTGGTTTATCTGTATTAATTTCAACTTGATTAGCAAAAGATTTAAAATTACTAATAATAATCTTGGTAATTTTCATAATTTCCCTCATTTCCATAAAAATTAGATTAGGACAAACAGCTTTAGCTATCTGAAAATTTTCAGGTAGCCTTAAATTTATTTCAACCCCTCCCACTCCTTCAACAACCTCTTCACCGATACCGGATGCGGTGTCTTCAATTCCTGTGCAAACAGCGACACTCTTAATTCTTCAGTCATCCATTTAAACGCAGCGAGGCCGTCTGAAACGGGCTGTCCTTGTTTCACCAAACTGTCGGTTTTTTCCTGCCACATTTGTTCCAGCTCTTGGATATCAGCTTCGCGGGCCGCGTCTCGGGCGGGGTTGCCGCTGTATTTTTCGAGGCGCAGGGTCATGGCTTTGAGGTAGATGGGCAGGCGCGGCCATTGTGCCCACGGGGTGCGGGTGGCGAAGCCGGGGGCAAGCAGGGTTTGCAGGCGTTGACGCAGAAGGTGTGTAAGCGGGTGTTTGCCGAGTTTGCCGTTGAGTTCGGCATAGGCGGCGGCGGTTTCCTGCAGGTAACGACTGAGGGCTTCTTTGACGGCGGGCAGGCGGCTGCGGGCGCGTTTGATTTGTTCTTTGAAGGTTTTTTCGTTGCGCGGCAGCTCGTCTTCGCCGATAAAGGCGCGGTCGCAGACGGCTTGGGTGAGGTCGTCGCGCAGGGTGTCGGCGTTGATGTGTTTGAGCAGCATGGCGGCTTGGGTGAAGCCTTGGATGCCTTTGTTCAAATCTTTTACCTGCTCTTTTAATTGCAGCTTCATCAATTCGATTACGCCTTGACGGTGTGCCTGTTCGGCGGCTTCGTTAGTGTCAAACAGGCGCAGGGCGATGCGGCCGTCTTTTTCTTTTTGCAGGCCGAGATAGCCGGTGAGCTGTTGTTTGCCGCGTGCGAACTTGATGGATTCGGGCAGGGTGCCGATGTCCCATGCGGTAACGTTGTCGCGCTCGAATTCTTGGGTGTTGTCGCGGAAGGTAACGGCGGCGGCTTGGCCGAGTTGTTGTTGCAATTCGTGCAGTTTGCGGCCGCCGGCAAGCTCTTGTCCGCCGTCGTCGATAATACGCAGATTCAGATAGCAGTGTTCGGGCAATTCTTGCGCCGCCCATGCGTCTTGGTCGATTTGCTCGAGAATCCGCATATCGCCGGCGCTTTTGGCGATAAAGTGCGCCAACTGGGGAATGATGGCCGCTTGGCGGTCGGGATTGCTTTCGAGGAATTTGGTGATGAAATCGGGTACGGGCACGCAAATGCGGCGGATTTGCTTCGGCAGTGCTTTAATCAGCAGCTGGATTTTTTCGCGCAACATACCGGGCACCAGCCATTCAAGCGACGGCGCGTGCAGGCGGTTGAGGACGGTCAGCGGCACGGTCATGGTCACGCCGTCGAGCGGATGGTGCGGCTCGAAGCGGTAGGAAAGTTTGAACTTGCCGTCTGCGGTTTGCCAGAATTTGGGGAATTGCTCTTCGGTAATGTGCGCGGCGGCGTGTTGCATCAGATCGTCGCGGCTGAGGAACAGCAGGCGCGGATTGTCGCGCTCGGCGGTTTTGAGCCAGGCTTGGAAGGTGCGGATGTCGGCAAGGGGCAATGGTTTCAGACGGCCTTTTTGAGATGTAGGCTGCTTTTGGTGTTTGGGGTCGTCTGAAACATTTTGTCGGGTATGTGAACTCGGTTCACGCTCGCGGTTGGACGCATCTTTGGAATTCGCGTGCGCGGCTTGCGCCACATGCCCTGCATTGCGCTGGTTTGCTTGTCCGTTTTGTCCGGCTGTCTTGTCCGACTGGGTTTGTTCACCCTCTTCGCTTCCCAAAACGCCGCCTTTCGCGTCTTTCCACACCAGCTCGGGCAGCCGTTCGTTATAAAACGCAAACAGGGCTTCGTCATCGACCAATACGTCTTGCTTGCGCGATTTGTGTTCGAGTTCGGTAATTTCTTTAATCAGCTTTTTATTGTGGGCAAAAAAGGCCGTCTGAAGATTGCTTTCCTGCGCCACCAATGCGCCGCGGATAAAGATTTCGCGCGCTTCTTTGGGCGCAACTTTGCCGTAAGACACGGGGCGGCGCGGCAATACGGTCAGGCCGTAAAGCGTCACGCGTTCGCTGGCGACGACTTCGCCGCGTTTTTGCTCCCAGTGCGGCTCGAAATAGTGGTAGCGGACGAGGTGCGGCGCTTCCTGCTCTATCCATTCGGGCTGGATAACGGCGACGTCGCGCGCGTAAAGGCGCGTGGTTTCAACCAATTCTGCCGCCATCACCCATTTGGGTTTGGCTTTGAACAGGGCTGAGGCGGGGAAAAGGTGGAAACGGCTGCCGCGCGCGCCGGTGTAGTCGTTGCCGTCGGGCGATTTCATGCCGACGTTGGCGATAAGGCCGGTGAGCAGGGCGCGGTGGATTTGTTCGTAGCCCGCTTCTTTGGCGGCGCGGATTTGGGCGCGGTGTTGTTTCTTATCCAGTTGTTTTTGTTTGAGTTTAGCCGCCAAATCTTGGTCGCCTTGGCTTTCAGACGGCCTTAATTGTTCTTGGGAAGGAGGTCGTCTAAACGCGGCTTCTTTGGTGGTCAAACCCATTTCAATCGCGGTTTGGGCAAGCTGGTGGTGCAGCTCGCGCCATTCGCGCATACGCAGGTGCGACAGGAAATATTGACGACACCATTGCACCAGCTGCTTGTTGGACAAACCTTTGTCGCGCTCGCGCTGGAAGCTGTCCCAAATATTCAGATAGGCAAGGAAATCGGATTGCTTGTCGGTAAAGCGTTCATGCGCCTTGGCCGCGGCATCGCGCGCCTCCAGCGGCCGCTCGCGCGGGTCTTGAATCGACAGCGCGGACGCAATCACCAATATTTCCGCCATGCAGTCGTGTTTCTTCGCCGCCAATAAAATGCGCGCGATTTTCGGGTCGATGGGCAGGCGCGCCATTTGTTCGCCGAGTTTGGTCAGGCGGTAGCGTGGTTTGGGGCTGCCTGAACGGTTTTCAGACGGCGTGTTGGGAGTTTGGATGTTTTGCATGGTTTGTAAGTCAGGCATCTATATCTGGCGTTTTTTAAATTTACCAGTGCTTGTCAGGCTACTTGTTTACTTATTTTCTGTATTTTTTAGTAAATCAATTACCTGTCTTAAAGCGGCAATCTCATCATTTTTTGCTTCTAATAATTCTTTTAAATTTTTATTTTCTAACAATAGTTTTTCATCAGAACCCACATAGTTTTGGTTATTAGTATTGTCTCCGATAGAGAAGAAGAAAGATTTATCTTGTGTAGCAAATAATTCAACCACATCAATATTAAATATTTGTGCAATCTGCTTTAATTTTTCTATGTTGATATTGCTTTGTCCGCGTTCAATTTTGGCATATCCGTTGGGGGACATAGACAGTTTTTCAGCCATCTCTTCTTGCGACCATTGGTTAATTTCTCGCAGAACTCGGATTTTTTCGTGAATTTCCATTTTTATTCCTTAAAGTGTGGATTGTATGATTAAAAGTAGAGAATTTAGATACTGTTAGTTTGTGGATTACATAATTAGTTTTTCTTACTATACAACTGTTGTTGCCTATTTTTAACGTATTTTGACAAGGATTTAAATTATGAAAAAGGTTTATTTGGCTTTGATTGTAGCTGTTTTAAGCTCAACCGCATTTGCAGATATGTATGACTATGGTTACAGCAATGACACAACATATACGCAAATTGGTAATACTACCTATGAGAGTAATGGTACAAGTTACACCAATATTGGTAATACTACCTATGGCAGTAATGGTTCAAGTTATACACGAATTGGTAACACCACTTACGGTAATGATGGCTCAAGTTATACACGAATTGGTAATACCACTTATGGTAATGATGGTTCAAGCTATACCACAATCAGTAATACTACCTACGGCAGCGATGGGTCAAGCTGTACCCAAATAGGTAGCCAAATCTATTGCAGATAGAGCTAAAAATATGGGCGTTTATGTTACTGGGGCGATTATAACGTTTTGCCTTGTCGGTTGGGCGACAGGCGGAAGACAGCTTTTAACCCCTATCTTTATAGCACTTATCTGGCCACTTTTTTTGGTAGAACGGATTATTGTAATTTTGCTAATTGCTCTCGGAGTAATAAAAAAATAATTCCTACGCAAGGCAGCCTGAAAAACCTTTCAGGCTGCCTTTTCCTTTTCAGGCTGCTTCTTCCACCGCCCCCAATTCCAGCAACACCTGAAACCCGTCATTGATATACCTCGAATCGGGTATTTCTAAAAACGGGAATGCCGCCACATCGCCGAGTTTCAATGCCGCCATGCGCAGGATGACGGCGGCGAGGTTGCTGCGGACGATTTCGGGGTCGGTGAATTCGGTGCGGCTGTTGAAATCTTCTTCTGAAAACAGTCGGATACACACGCCTGCGGAGACGCGTCCGCAGCGGCCGGAGCGTTGGCGCGCGGCGGCTTGGGAGATTTTTTCGATATGAAGCTGCTCCACTTTCGCCCGTGCGGAATAGCGTTTAACACGCGCGAGGCCGGTGTCGATGACGTATTTGATGCCCGGCACGGTAAGCGAGGTTTCGGCGACGTTGGTTGCCAGCACAATGCGGCGTTTTACGCCTGAGGGGTGGAAGATTTTGTGCTGTTCGGCGTGCGACAGGCGTGCGAACAGGGGCAGGATTTCGTCGTTGCGGCGCAGCGTGGATTTGCGCAGGGCTTCGGCGGCTTCGCGGATTTCGCGCTCGCCCGGCAGGAACACCAAAATATCGCCTTCGCCGTGTCGCGCCAATTCGTCCGCCGCATCGACAATCGCGTCGGTCAGCTCCACTTCGGCATCGTCTTCGTCTTTGCTGGTCAGTGGGCGGTAGAGGATTTCAACGGGATAGGTCCGTCCGCTTACTTCTAAAACTGGCGCGCCGTTGAAATGTTGGGAGAAGCGTTCTGCGTCTATGGTTGCCGAGGTGATGATGACTTTCAAATCGGGGCGGCGCGGCAGCAGCTGTTTCAAATAGCCCAAGAGGAAGTCGATGTTCAGGCTGCGTTCGTGTGCTTCGTCGATGATAATCGTGTCGTAGGCGGCGAGATAACGGTCGGTCTGCGTTTCCGCCAGCAGGATGCCGTCGGTCATCAGCTTGACGCAGGCATCGCGCGAAGTATGGTCGGTGAAGCGCACTTTATAGCCGACCGCGCTGCCGATTTCGGATTTCAGCTCCTCGGCAATCCGTTCTGCTACGGAACGCGCGGCCAAACGGCGCGGCTGGGTATGCCCGATTAGCCCCGCCGCCCCGCGCCCGAGTTCCAGACAAATCTTGGGCAACTGCGTGGTTTTGCCCGAACCGGTTTCGCCGCAAATAATCGTTACCTGATGTTCGGCAATGGCTTTTTTGATTTCCTCAAGCTTCTCGTGAACGGGCAGGGTGTTGTCGAATTCGGGTTTGGGCAATGCTGCCAAACGTTTCAAAAAGATTTCGTGCGATTTTTGGTATTTTTCTTCGACTTTGGCCAAGCCGCCGTATTTGTTGGGATTTTTGAAGGCGGATTGCAGGAAGTGGCGGTCTTTGGAGAGGGTTTGGGAGAAATCAGGGAACATGATTGGTGCGTGTGCGGTAAAAAATAGAATTATAGCAAACGCTTTGGTTGGGTTCGGGCAATATCGGGATGGGGAAATGCCGTCTGAAAACCGCATTCTGTCGTTCAGACGGCATTGTTGCTGAAGTTTCAAGCGGCGGCGGAATGGTATTCGAATCAAGGCGGTTTGCCCTGCGCCCCGTCCCGGCTGTGTGAAGGGGCGGCTGCCGGCGTTTGATCGGGGGCGTTTTAATTTTCAGACGGCATTCCCGCTTTGCTGTTTGCTGTTTGCAGTCCTGCGGGTGCATTGCCGGTTTGGGCGGCGGTTTCCTGCAGCACGCGTCGGCGGAAGCGCATTCCCGATGCGTGGTAGAACGGACGCGGCGAAAACTGGCGCGAAACCTGCGAGGCGAAAATGCAGGCAATCAGCATCCAAAACAGCAGGCTTTGTCCGCCCGTCATTTCCATGACGACGACGGCGGAAGTTATCGGGGATTGTGTCGCGCCCGCTAAAAATGCCGCCATGCAGATGAGGACGATGATGTTTGCACCGGCGGATACGTCGGCGGCGGAGGTGATATGTTCGCCTAAGAATGCGCCTATGGTCAGCGAGGGAGTGAAAATGCCGCCCGGAATGCCTGCCCAATAGCTGAATACGGTGGCGAGCCATTTCGCCGCCGCCAGACCGAAGGGGGCTTCGTAAACGCCGTGCAACGCCTGTGCGGCCTCGTGGTAGCCGGTGCCGTAGGTTTTGCCCTGATAAAGCGTGCCCAACGCGGCAAGCAGCAGCCCCATGACGGCCGCGAGCAGCAACGGACGGTTGCGGACGAAGCCTTGGATTTTGCGCGGGGAAAATGCCGCCGCGCCATGATAGAGCAGCCGTCCGAACAGACCGCCCGCCGCGCCGCAAACCAGCCCGGCCGCCACAACCCACATCAAAATATTTTCCAACACGCCGCCGTTGAAACCGGAAAAATACGGGTTGTTGCCCTGAATGGCGACCTGTATGAAGCCGGAGGCGAGCACGCCCAAAAGAATCTGCCGCTCCCAACGCAGCATAATGCCGCGCCCGAGTTCCTCAATGGCGAAAATCACGCCTGCCAAAGGCGCGTTGAATGCGGCTGCCAAACCGCCCGCCGCGCCCGCCGCCATCAAATCGTTTTCCTGCATCCCTTTGAATGCCAAACCGTGTTTTTTGCACCACGCGCCCCACGCGCCCATTACTGCCGAGCCGACTTGGACGGACGGGCCTTCGCGCCCGATGGACGCGCCGAACAGCATACCCAAAAAGGTCAGCGGGATTTTCAACAGTGTCGGTTTGAGGCGGATCAGCCGCGTTTTTTGTGCGCCGTAGGGCAGCGACAGCGAGGCGATGACCTGCGGGATGCCGCTGCCCGAGGTATAGGGCGCGTATTTGCGCGTGAACCACGCAATAAGCGGCAAACCTAAAGGAAGCGCTACCCACGCGAACCACGGGTATTTTTGCACCCACGCGGCATTCAGTTCGAGGGCGTAGTCGGCAAGGTGGGCAAAAAACAGCGCGGTCAGGGCAACGAGTGCCGAGCCTGCCAGGAGGAACAGAAAGGCGATGCTTTTGCGCGACAGGCGGCGGGTTTGGCGGATTTTGTGGGCGAGGCGGCGGGGGAATGTGGAGGTCATGGTATGTTGTCCGGCGGTTCGGACGGCATTTATGTATGCCGTCTGAAGCCGTGTCGGGTCAGGAACGGTAGTCGGCGTTGATGGAAACATATCCGTGCGACAGGTCGCAGGTATAGACGGTGGCGGCGGCTTGTCCGCGATGCAGCTTGATGCGGACGGTGATTTCGTCCTTCGACATCACTGCCTGCCCTTGTGCTTCGGTGTAGCTTGCGGCGCGTCCGCCGTGTTCGGCAACCAAAATATCGTCGAGATACATTTCCACGAGGTCGGTATCGAGGTCGGCAACGCCGGCATAACCGATGGCGGCGAGCAGCCTGCCGAGGTTGGGGTCGGAGGCGAAAAAGGCGGTTTTGACCAGCGGCGAACGTGCCACGGTGTAGGCGGCTTGGCGGGCTTCGTCGCGGGTTTTGGCGTTTTCGACGCGGACGGTGATGAACTTGGTCGCGCCCTCGCCGTCGCGGACGATGGCTTGGGCGAGTTCGAGCGCAAGGCTGCACAACAATTCTTTGAGTTGGGCGTAACGCGGGTCGGCGATGTTGTCGATTTCGCTTTGGCTGTTTTTGCCGGTGGCGATGATGACGAAGCTGTCGTTGGTGCTGGTGTCGCCGTCAACGGTGATGGTGTTGAAGGTTTCGTCGGCGATTTCCTGCGTCATCAGTTGGAGGACGGGTTGGGAAACTTTGGCATCGGTGGCGATGAAACCGAGCATGGTCGCCATATTGGGATGAATCATGCCCGAGCCTTTGGCGATGCCCGTGGCGCGGACGGTGTGTTTGTCGCCGACCTTGCCTTCGCGCGAGGCGGCTTTGGGAACGGTGTCGGTGGTCATGATGGCGCGTGCCGCTTCGTTCCAGAAGGCAGGCTGCATTTTGGGCAGCGCGGCGATGATTTTGTCTGCGGGCAGCGGTTCGAGAATCACGCCGGTGGAGAAGGGCAGCACCTGGTTCGGTTTGCAGCCGATTTGCCGGGCGGCGGCGGCACACACTGCCAAAGCATCGATTCTGCCCTGTGCGCCCGTACCCGCGTTGGCGTTGCCCGTGTTGATGACGAGGGCGCGCACGCCGTCTTCGTCGAAAAGGTGCGATTTGGCGATGTGGACGGGCGCGGCACAGAAACGGTTGGTCGTGAAGACTGCACCGACGGTGCTGCCGGCGGCTACGGCAATCAGTGTCAGGTCGGTATGCCCGGGCTTCTTCACGCCTGCTTGGGCGGTGTAGAGGGCAATGCCGTCGATGTCGGGCAGTTGTTCGGCGGTTTTTTCGGTCAGGTTGACAGCCATAACGGTTCTCCTTGCGAGTGTGTCGGCGTTCAGACGGCATGGGCTGAAATGCCGTCTGAAACGGGTTCAAAATCCCAAAACGGGGATAAGCAGCGGCGCAATCAGCGCGGTCAGTACGCCGTTGAACGTCAGCCCCAGCCCCGCGTATGCCGCCATGCGGCGGCTGCGTTCGAGCGAGGCGGCAATCCCCATCGCGTGCGAAGCCGTGCCGAGCGACATACCCACGGACGAGGGCATGACGACTGTGTTCTTCAGCATTTTGTAACCGGCAATCTGTCCGACCAGACCGGCAATGATGACGGTGGCGGCGGTAATGGCGGGAATGCCGCCGATGGAGCGGGTGATTTCAATGGCGATGGGGTTGGTAACAGATTTGGACGCGAGCGAGAGGACGACTTCGCGTTCCGCGCCCAGCCATTTGGCAAAATACATCCCCGTAACAATGCCCGTAACGCTGCCCGCAAGCTGCGAAACGATGACGGGCAGCCACTGGTTGAAGATTTTACGGCGGTTTTGGTAGAGCGGGACGGCAAGTACGACGACGGCGGGCTTGAGCCAGAAATCGATAAACTGCGCGGCGTTGTGGTACACCGCATAATCGATACCGAGGATTTTCAGGTAGGCAATCAGCACCACGGTGCTGACGAGTACGGGGTTGCAGAAGATATTGCCCGTGCGCGTGCGCACGATAATCGCAAGCGCGTACACGGCAAGCGTGAGAAAAAGCAGGATGCTGGGCTGCCTGAGGATTTCGTTCATCAGATAATGCTCCGTATCCAGCGGTGAACCTTGCCCGTAACCAGCAGTACGCACAAAGTGCTGGCGGAGGCGGAAACCAGTATCGAAAACCAATCGTCGGCAATCAAATCCAAATAGCTGATGACCGCCACGCAGGGCGGAACGAGAAACAGCGTCAGATTCGCCATCAGCGCGTCGGTAAGCTGTTGCAGCCAAGACGTTTTGACCCAACCCGCCTGCAAAAGCGCAAACAGCACGCCCATGCCGACGATGCTGCCGGGCAGTTTGATGCCTGCTAGGAAAACGGCGGTTTCGCCGGCGGCGAGGCAGCCGAGGATGATGAGGAGCGCGCGGATGATGTTCATGTTGTGTGTCTGTCTTTGGACGGCGTTGTGATAAATTTTGTTAACTGTTTAATCATAACGTCAAATATGCCGTCTGAAAAGCCGAAGCCGCGCACAAACGCAAAAACGGCACGGATAAACCGTGCCGCAGCAACCGGGGCGTGTTCAGACTTTGCGGTAGGGATTTTCCAAACCTTCAATCAGCGCGAGCAGGTAATCGCGCAACTGACGTTCGCCGCAACCCATCAGCAGCGCGTCTTCAAACGCGTCTTGTGCCGTCTGATACAGCTCGGTCATATTTTCGGACATCACTTTGACCTTTTCGGTACAGGACACGATCTGTCCGTCATCGTCGTACCATTTGGGCATTTCGGGCATACTCATTGCGTATTCCTTGTGAAATCAGTTCAGAAAGCGGGATGGGTCGTTTTTCTTGACCCGGCGGGCGAACGCATATTTGCCGTTCCAATATTTGTGGCTCAGGCTGGTGATTTCGATATTTTTCCCTGTGCGCGGCGCGTGGATGAAGCGGTCGTTGCCGATATAAAGCCCGACATGGGAAATGCGGCTGCCGCCGAGCGTGCGGAAAAACACCATATCCCCGGGCTGCAATTCGCTTCGGGCAACCGGCATACCCATCTGCGCCTGTTCTGCCGACGTGCGCGGCAGGTTGATGCCCATGGCGCGTTTGAAGATGTGCTGCATGAAGCCGCTGCAATCAAAACCGGTAGAAACCGATGTACCGCCGTAGCGGTAGGCAACACCCAAAAGCCCCATCGCATTGCCGATAAGTTCGTCGGCGGAACCTGAAGTACGGTCATTATTAGTGCGGGCGGTTTGGGTGTATTGCCCGTTTTCGGCAAACTGTTTGAGAATCTGCTCGCGGCTGCTGAGCAGGTTGGTCAACTCATCGGCAAGGGCGGGGCGGACGGCAAACATCAGCCACAAAACCGCCCAAACTGCCGGTTTGAAAAAAGAATCCATATCGGTGTTTCCGCGCAGGAGGCATCGTGCCGCCGTGCGATGTTATGCTGTATCAATCGAAAATATCTTGTTGATTGTATATAAAAAAACGGCTGTTTGGCAAAAAACGGCTTGTTAGATTGAGTTAATATGTTGATTTTTATATAATTTATTGAGAACTTGGGAAAACGCATCCGCCGTCCGCCTTGTTTTCGCGCCGACCGCAACCATATATCCGCCATCCGAACAATCAATCAGAGAGAATAATGAATCAAACCTCCATCAACCGCGCCGATGTGCGTACCCGCTTTATCTTCGACGATATGCCCGTGCGCGGGCTGCACGTCCGTCTGGAAAACGTGTGGCAGCACATTGTAAAACAGAAAAACTATCCCGCCGCCATCCGCCGCGCCTTGGGCGAGTTGTTGGCTGCCGGCGTTCTGCTGTCGGGCAACCTCAAAAACGAAGGCACGCTGATTGTGCAGGTTCAGGGGCAGGGGCGGCTGAAAATGCTGGTTGCCGAGGCGACTTCCGACCGTACCGTCCGTGCGACCGCGCGGTGGGACGAAACCGCAGAAATAGCCGATGACGAAAGCCTCGGCGATCTTTTGGGCGAGGGCGGCGTGTTCGTATTGACGCTGCAGCCCAAAGACGGCGAACCCTGGCAGGGCGTAGTGCCTTTGGAAGGCGACGGTATCGCGCAAATGTTGGTGAACTATATGAAACGTTCCGAACAGCTTGATACGCACATCGTCCTGTCTGCAAGCGACGAAGCGGCGGGCGGGCTGCTGGTGCAGCGTCTGCCCGAAGAAGAGCTGGCGGAAGAAGCGTGGGAACACGTCAGTACGCTGGCGCGCACGCTGACGGCGGGCGAGCTGGCAGAATTGGATGCGCAACATGTTTTGTACCGCCTGTTCCACGAAACGCCGCCGCGCGTATTCGAGCCGGAAACGTTTGAATTTTCATGTACCTGTTCTCGGGGCAAGGTCAGCGATATGCTGCTGATGCTGGGCGGGGAAGAAGTCGGCGGCGTGGTGGCGGAACAAGGCAGCATCGAAGTCGATTGCGACTTCTGCCACAGCAAATACGTGTTTGACGAAACCGATGTCAATGCGCTGTTCGGGGAGGATGTGGTCGGCGTTGCCCGCGAACAGTCGGAACGCACCGTCCAATAATGCGCCGCAACGCAAAAATGCCATCTGAAGCAGCTTCTGCTTCAGACGGCATTTTTGCGTGGGTCGAGACGGCATTTAAAGCAGGAACAGGGTAGCGAGCCCCAAGAAAATCAGGAAGCCGCCGGAATCCGTTACCGCCGTAATCAGCACCGAGCTGCCCAACGCGGGGTCGCGTCCGAACTTTTCCATTACCACGGGAATCAATACGCCGACGGTTGCCGCCAGCAGCAGGTTGAGCGTCATCGCAGCAATCATAACCAGCCCGATGCCGAGGCTGCCGTAGAGCAGCCATGAAACCGCGCCCATGACGGTTCCCCAGATAATGCCGTTGACCAGGGCGACGCCGACTTCTTTTTTCAACAGCCTGCCTGCCTGCATGCCTGTCAGTTGCCCCATCGCCATGGCGCGGACAATCATGGTAATCGTCTGGTTGCCCGAGTTGCCGCCGATACCGGCGACGATGGGCATCAGCGCGGCGAGTGCGACGATTTTTTCGATGCTGCCTTCAAACGCGCCGATGACGCGGCTGGCGATAAACGCCGTACAGAGGTTGACGGCGAGCCACATCCAGCGGTTTTTGACGGAATCCAAGACGGGGGCGAACAGGTCTTCCTCTTCCTGCAAACCTGCCATGTTCAACATATCCGCTTCGGATTCTTCGCGGATGACGTCCACCATCTCGTCAACGGTAATCCTACCGATGAGTTTTTTGTTTTCATCGACGACGGGCGCGGTAACCAAGTCGTAGCGTTCAAATGCCTGCGCGGCCTCTTCCACATCATCTTCGGCACGGAAACGTACGATATCTTTCGCCATCACGTTTTCCACCAAATCTTCGGGATCGGCGACCAAAAGTTTGCGGATGGGCAGCACGCCCTGCAACACATCGTTTTCATCGACCACAAAAATCTTGTCGGTATGGTCGGGCAGGCTGTCGAAGCGGCGCAGATAACGCAGCACCACTTCACAGGCGACATCGGCGCGGATGCTGACCAACTCGAAGTCCATAATCGCGCCGACTTGGTTGTCTTCATACGACATTGCCGCCTTGACTTGGGCGCGTTCTTCCTCATCGCGCGTCTGTAAGGCTTCATAAACCACTTGGTGCGGCAAATCGTCTGCCAGTTCCGCCAATTCGTCCGCGTCCAAATCATCGACCGCCGCCAACAATTCGTCCTTGTCCATCGACTCGATCAGCGTTTCGCGCACCGCGTCGGACACTTCCAGCAATACTTCGCCGTCGTCTTCGGGTTTGACTAAAATCCAGACGATATTGCGTTCGCGCGGCGGCAGCGATTCCAATACCGCCGCCACGTCGGCAGGGTGCAGCTCGCTCAAGAGGACAGTCAGCTCGGTCAGCTTGTCGCGCAGCGGCGCGTCTTCGAGCGGTGTGCCGTTTTCGATTTGTTCAAAAGCAGGTTCGAGGATTTCGCAGAGGGAGTGGACACGGTCGAAATCGGCGGAAGGGCGTTCGGCATGGTTTTGACCGGTTTCGCCGTCGTGTGTCGGAGGAGTGTGTTCGATGCTCATAAATGCTCCGCCCGCCGTGTGCGGGGAGGCATTTCGGCGGGATGGTTATTGTCGTTTGGAATCGGAAGGGGCGTTCAGTAAAAACGAACTGGGAAGGTCCATAATAAAAGCCTGACGGTACAGGCGCAGGGTTGGAAACGGCACTATTCTACTCCTTTTTGGAACGGTTTACTATTTGAAGAGGAATACGAGGAAGACAAGGCGAAAAAACAGAAAGCCGAAAAACGCATGTGGGAAGGTGTGACAAAAAATAACGTGGAAACCTTGAAACACGCTATTGAAGATACATTGAAACACGCGAATGCAGAGCGCCAGTTGCAACAAGTGTTGACCTTATTGTTGTTGGGGGACGAGAAGTTCCGTCGTGAAGCAAATGAAGTTTTCGGCAATATGGAGCGCAATGCAGATGAAAATGTAGACAGTGAATTATTGGAGATGCGTTATGCTGCCATTAGACGTATGCCGCCGGAATTACAAAAACAATTTAACGATTTGATTCCTAAACTTAGACATGAGTACGAGCCATTATTTCAAGGGCACAACCTTTCTGAAGAGCAAAAACAAAGTTTTGCAATTCAAGGCGCGGCGCTGGAAATTGCGTACAAATCAAGAGAGGGGCGAGAGTTAATTGATAAACAATTACAACAAATATTGAGTCCGGAAAAATATCAACAGTTTAAAAATGACATGTCGCAAAAACCGCCAAAAAATTTTGGTGCTTCATTGTTTCAGGTAGCAGGTGCTGACAAAGTAATGCAATTGCTTACACAGTCGGCACATAATGGTATTGAACTAAAAGAGTATCGAAACAACCCAATTGGTGCGCAGTATGCGATTGTTTTATCTCCTGATTTGGAGCTATCACGAAGAGCATTGGCACATGAAAGCCAATTAACCGGTATGCCGTTATCCAATGAACAAATGGTAAATACTACAGCACTTGATATGAGTGCAGCACAACAAAATGCACAAGAACAAAATGTTGGTCAACAAAACAACACTAACCGACCAACAATGATTTGACATCTTCACAAAATCGTGCATGGCACGAAAAAATAAGTATAATAATCGCATTGAAAATGAATTTTGGAGAAAATCATGTTGAAGAAAGTTTTCGTTCTTGCTGTTTGTGTGTTGGCTGTGTCCCCTGTCTTTGCCAAACCCAATCATCAAAGACAAGCAGAACCGCAATATAAAGAGTTCCACTTGTGGAGTGACAGGGCAAACAATTATGTAACCCGCCAAGATGGAAAATGGGTCTACTGCACAAGAGGTGTCGGTTGTGTATCTGAACAAACAGTAGCAAGTGGTTATCAACCGAACGGTGAGCCTTACTTTTTTTCGCCAATGAAAAACAATCTGATGCGCCAGCGTATTAGAGAGACTGGCAGATTATTTAGACACTAATTTTAAACCGCCTATCAAAGGCGGTTTTTGCTTTCATTTCAATTTAAAAGGAGACCCATCACAGGTCTCCTTTTTCACACCAAATCAATCAGTGTTCTCGAATATCCTCAACCGCACGTTCACGCAGTGTTTGGAAATTGTCTTCCACCAACAATTTGCCATCCTTAAAGATAGTCTGCATCACGTCATCAGAGTAATCACTGTCCGAATACAGGTTATCCACCCAAACGTTCAAAGATTTCCATCTTTTAACGCAAATGCCGTCTGAAACGTGGGTTTCAGACGGCATTTTTCGGAGGGCAGGTCAGCGGTAGGCGTTTTTCAGTTCGCGCAGGGCGGAGAAGACCGCCAAACCGTTGTTTAAGGTTTGACCCGTCAGGGTTTCGGCACGTTGGCGGACGGCGGGGATTTCTGTCCGCAAAAACGGGTTGACGCGGCGTTCGTGCGCGAGGGTAACGGGCAGGGTGGGCGTGTGTTCCGCCGCTTTCAGTGCCGTCTGAATGTCGGCGTTGTCCGGCTCGATATGGGCGGCAAAACGCAGGTTGGCGGCGGTGTATTCGTGCGCCGGGTAGAACAGGGTGCCTTCGGGTAATTGGTTGAACCGTTGGAAGCTGTCGTAAAGCTGTTCGACCGTACCGGTGAACACGCGTCCGCAGCCGGCGGAAAACAGGGTGTCGCCGCAAAAGACGTGTATGCCGTCTGAAGTTTCCATGAGGTAGCTGATGTGGCGGTCGGTATGGCCCGGGGTTGCCCAAACGGTGATTAACCCTTCGCCGAAGGTAAATTGGGTGCCTGCGGTTACGGTGTGGGTGGCGGCTTCGATGTCGGTTTCACCGTAAACGGGCGATTCCATGTAGCCGCGCCACAGTGCGGCAGCACCGCCCTTGTGGTCGGGGTGGGGGTGCGTTACCCAGGTCTGGGCGAGCATGAGGCGGTTGCGGACGAGGAATTCCAATACGGGTGTGGGGTCGGAGGGGTCGACGCAGACGGCATGGTTGCCTTCCTGTATCATCCAGATGTAGTTGTCGGTCAAGGCTTTGACGGGTGTGATTTTCATGAGTGTTCCTCGGTGGACGGATACCGTTTAAAGGATGGTATGCCGGAATGCCGTCTGAAAGACCTTTCAGACGGCATCGGTTCGCGGGGCGGTTAACCCAAAGCCTTTCTTGCGCCGGCGAAGAGGCGGTACCAGCCGGACAGTTCCGTCCAGCCTTCCGGTTTCCAGCTCATTTGCGCGGCGCGGTACACGCGTTCGGGGTGGGGCATCATAATGATAACGCGGCCGTCGGCGTTGGTAACGCCGGCGATGCCCTGCGGCGAGCCGTTGGGGTTGAGCGGATAGGTTTGGGTAACCTGGTTTTGACCGTCCACATATTGCAGCGCGATGCCCAAATCGGCGGAAATATTGCCGCCGTGAAGTGCGAAATCGGCGCGGCCTTCGCCGTGGCTGACCACTACAGGCAGGCTGGAGCCTTGTATTTCGTTCAGAATCAGCGACGCGGATTTGGGGACGTGAACCATACTCAGGCGCGCTTCAAACTGTTCGCTCAAGTTGCGTTTGAACTTCGGCCAGCCTGCCGTGCCCGGGATAATCTCGGCAAGGTTGCTGACCATTTGGCAGCCGTTGCACACGCCCAATGTCAGCGTGTCCGGGTCGGCGAAGAAGGCGGCGAACTGGTCGCGCAAGGTGGGATGGAACAGGATGGATTTCGCCCAGCCTTCGCCCGCGCCGAGTACGTCGCCGTAGCTGAAACCGCCGCACGCTGCCAGCATTTTGAAGTCGGCAAGGCGGACGCGACCTGCCATTAAATCGGACATATGTACGTCGTAGGCATCGAATCCGGCGCGGGTGAAGGCGGCGGCCATTTCGATTTGTCCGTTCACGCCCTGTTCGCGCAGGATGGCGATTTTGGGTTTCGCGCCGCTGTTGACGAAAGGCGCGGCGATGTCTTCGTTTACATCAAATTTCACGTCGGCAAACAATGCGCTGCGTTCGTTGTCACCAATCAGTGCGAACTCGCTGTCGGCGCAGGCGGGGTTGTCGCGCAGTTTTTGGATGGCGTGAGAAGTTTCCTGCCATGCGCGTTGCAGGTCGGCTCGGGTTTGTTCTAGGAAATAACCGTATCCAAAGAAAGAAATAGATTCATTGTCAAAATCAGGAGAGCCAATCCAGCTTACTGCATCGATTAAGTTAGCTGCTTTAAATGCCGCATCAATATAATCCCTATCTTGTTGGCGGATTTGGATAACCGCACCTAATTCTTCATTGAATAAGATTTTAATGGCGGCATGATTATAAAGTTCGTCAGATAAGTCCTCGGCCGGGTCGCCTTGGAAATCCGGGTGATGAATCGGCAGGAATTTATCCATCAGGCAATCTATATCGGCACTGATACCGCATCGCCCCGCAAACGCCATTTCCGCCAGCGTCGCAAACAAGCCGCCGTCGCTGCGGTCGTGGTATGCCAAAAGTTTGTCTTCGGCGACAAGCTGTTGAATCACGTTGTAAAACGCTTTCAGACGGCCTGTGTCGTCCAAATCGGGCGCATCGCCGCTTATGTTGTTGTACACCTGACCGAACGCCGAGCCGCCCATACGCGCTTTGCCGAAGCCCAAATCGATAAACAGCAATACGCTGTCTTCGACGTTTTTCAATTCGGGCGTAACGGTTTTGCGCACGTCTTTGACAGGCGCGAACGCGGAGATAATCAGGCTCAACGGCGAAACGACGGATTTTTTCTCTTCGCCGTCCTGCCAAACGGTTTTCATCGACAGGCTGTCTTTGCCCACGGGAATGCTCAAATCCAATGCCTGACAGGCTTTAGAAACCGCTTCGACGGTGCGGTAGAGTTTTTCGTCTTCGCCTTCGTTGCCGCACGCCGCCATCCAGTTGGCGGAGAGTTTGATGTTGCCGATGTCGCCGATATTGACCGCCGCGATGTTGGTGATGGCTTCGCCGATGCACATTCTGCCCGAGGCGGGCGCGTCAAACAGGGCGACGGTCGGTTTTTCGCCCATAGACATCGCTTCGCCGCGATAGGTGTTGAAACCCATCATGGTAACGGCGCAGTCGGCTACGGGGGTTTGGTATTTGCCGGCCATTTGGTCGCGGTGGGTCATGCCGCCGACGCTGCGGTCGCCGATGGTAATCAGGAAGTTTTTGGAGGCTACGGCAGGCAGGCGCAAAACGCGGTAGGCGGCTTCGGTGATGTCGATATTGCCCGCGTGAAACGGTTTTTTAGACGGCGTAACCGTTTTGTCGGTACGCGTGGTTTTGGGCGGTTTGCCGAGCAAAACGTTCAACGGCAAATCGACAGGGTTGTTGGCGAACAAATCGTCGCGCACTTTCAAATGGCCGTCATCGGTCGCCGTGCCGACTACGGCAAACGGGCAGCGTTCGCGTTCGCAGATGGTGCGGAAGGTGTCCAAATCTTTTTCCAAAATCGACAACACATAACGCTCTTGCGATTCGTTGCACCAGATTTGCAAAGGCGTTAAACCGTGTTCTTCCAACGGCACTTCGCGCAGCTTGAATACCGCGCCGCGTCCGGCATCGTTGACCAGTTCGGGGAAGGCGTTGGACAGACCGCCCGCGCCGACGTCGTGGATGGAGATAATCGGGTTTTTGTCGCCAAGCTGCCAGCAGCGGTCGATGACTTCCTGCGCGCGGCGTTCGATTTCAGGGTTGCCGCGTTGCACGGAGTTGAAGTCCAAAGACGCGTCGTTTGTGCCGGTATCCATCGAAGAAGCCGCGCCGCCGCCCAAGCCGATAAGCATACCCGGGCCGCCCAGTTGGATCAGCAACGCGCCTTCGGGGATTTCGTCTTTATGCGTCTGCTGCGCCTGAATGCTGCCCAAGCCGCCGGCAATCATAATCGGTTTGTGGTAGCCGCGAATCTGACCGTCAAACTTCTCTTCAAAAGTGCGGAAGTAGCCCAAGAGGTTCGGGCGGCCGAATTCGTTGTTGAACGCCGCGCCGCCGATGGGGCCTTCAATCATGATGTCCAGCGGCGAGGAAATATGTTCCGGCTTGCCGTAGTCTTGTTCCCACGGCTGTTTGAGGTCGGGGATGTTGAGGTTGGACACGGTAAAGCCGGTCAAGCCTGCTTTCGGACGCGAACCTTTGCCCGTTGCGCCTTCGTCGCGGATTTCGCCGCCCGCGCCTGTTGCCGCGCCCGCAAACGGCGCGATGGCGGTCGGGTGGTTGTGCGTTTCCACTTTCATGATGATGTGCGTGTCTTCTTCGTGGAAACGGTAGCCTTGGTTTTCCGCCGCATTCGGATAGAAACGCTCGATTTTCGCGCCTTCGATCACGGACGAATTGTCTTTATAAGCAACGACCGTACCTTCGGGATGCGCGTTGTGCGTGTCGCGTATCATGCCGAAGAGCGATTTCGGCTGTCTTTCGCCGTTGAGGATGAAATCGGCGTTGAAGATTTTGTGGCGGCAGTGCTCGCTGTTTGCCTGCGCGAACATCATCAGCTCCACATCAGACAGATTGCGCTGCAAAGCCTGATAATTTTCAACCAGATAATCGATTTCGTCGGCGGAGAGTGCCAAACCCGTTTCGGTATTGGCTTTGACCAAAGCCTCTTTACCGCCGCCCAAAACATCGACGGTGGAGAAGGTTTCGGATTCGAGATGGTGGAATAATTTGGCGACCGTCTGAAAATCGGGCAATACGGATTCGGTCATGCGGTCGTGCAGCAACGCCGCCCATTGTTGTTTCTGTTCATCATTCAGACGACCTTCCAGCCACACCGCCATGCCGCGTTCGATGCGTTCGATGCCTGCCAAACCGCAGTTTTCCGCGATATTGGTCGCCTTGGAAGCCCACGGCGAAATCGTACCCAAACGGGGCGTTACCAAAAATAAATGCAAGCCCTCGCGCGCTTTTGGCGTTTGTTCAACGCTTTGCGCCGCCAACAAGGCTTGCAGTTTTTCGACAGTCGCGGCATCCAATGCTTTCTCGCTGCCGACGAAATACCAAAATTCGCTGCTTAATTTGACTTCGGGCAGACCGAGTGCGGCGGCTTTTTGCAAGAGTTTTTCAACACGGAAATCGGAAAGGGCGGTAACGCCGCGCAAGGGCAACACAACAGACATAATTCGGCTCTCAAATGCGGTTGGGAAAATGTCATTATACGCGAAAAGGACGGTTTCGTTAGCGCGTGTAAGCGAAAAAATGTTTACAATTTTACAAATACAATCAATGTAAAAACCTTTGTCATGTCAGTCGCGTTCTGAGAAATGTGATTTATATTCTGGAATATAGTAAAATCGCGTCCGCTTTTGAAATTGTTTGGACAAGCTAAGAAGGAGTTATGCAATGTTTATTGTTTGGAGTGGGAAGGGGCTTTTGGTTGTTTTGTCTCTGATTATCGGAGTTATCTGTGGTTTTGCCTTGGGAGATTGGTTGAAAGATGCAATTTCCTCAAATTTCGTTTTTATGTTAAGCCTTTGTATTGCTGCACTTTGCAACTACTTCTTTAGTAAGTGGTTTATTTCCGATAAAGTAAAAACCTATACTGACAATGAAACAGGAGAAATAATCGGCGTGAGAGACAACTCAAGCTTGTTTTTTCTGCGCAACCGGTATTGGACATGGATTTTCGTCTTTTTGGCTGCTGTTTCTTTTGTAATGTTTATAATCGAACAATTTTAGCAACGAAGCATTGATATGTATGTTTTGCATGTCAAACACATTGTTTTATCGGACAGTAATCCCCGCAGGATGTCGACTCAAGAATTTCCGTAGATGCAAATATGGAATCCTAAAGGAACAATCATGAAAAAAATCGAGGCGATTGTCAAACCGTTCAAACTCGACGACGTGCGCGAGGCGTTGACGGAAATCGGCATCACGGGCATGACCGTCAGCGAGGTCAAAGGGTTCGGCAGGCAGAAGGGGCATACGGAGATTTACCGCGGCGCGGAATACGCCGTCGATTTCCTGCCCAAGGTCAAAATCGAGCTGGTGTTGGCGGATGACGCTGTGGAACGCGCGATTGACGTGATTGTCGAGGTGGCGCGTTCGGGCAAAATCGGCGACGGCAAGATTTTTGTGCTGCCGGTCGAGGAGGCAATCCGTATCCGCACGGGTGAACGTTCGGACGCGGCGGTTTGAGCGTTTGGAATGGAAATGCCGTCTGAAACGCGGAATACCCCTTTTCAGACGGCAGGAAAACACCACCCCGCCAATAATTCAAGGAAAACCAATTATGCCTGTTTCACATCCTTATTTTGAAACCTTATCGGCAGGAAGCCCGGAAAACGGACCGGACGTTTGCTGGGAACGCGAGCTGCCTGTCAACGGCGATACCGTCGAAGTTTGTTTATGGACTGGCGGCGACGATGAACTGACTGCCGAAAAATTAGACGCATTCGCCGCGTTTTTAGCGCGTTTGGAAGAAGCGGACAAAATGGCCCGCGCTGCCATTGCCGAATATTTAACCGAAGACGGCGAATATTTGAATTTCCACATCACTGAAATAGAAGATGCGGACTACCCCGACAACCCCGAAGAATTTGCCCGCGCCATGCGTTTGGAGAGCATCTCTTTATGGACGGAGGAACTGCCAGACTGCGACTCGATTGTGATGGACTACATGATAGACCGAGAAAAAAGCGACGAAATACTGGCCGTCAAACTGTTCGCCGACGGCGGCATATGCGGCATCGACTGGGAAAGTTAGCCCCTTTTCAGACGGCATTTTCTTTTTGAGCTTCAGATGTGGTGGACGATGAGTTTTTTGCCTTCGTAGTCGAGTACGTCCACGTCCATGTCGAACAGTTCTTTGATGTTGTGTACGGTGAACACTTCTTCGGGCGTGCCGGTCAGGGCGACTTGGCCGTTTTTCATGGCGACGACGTGGTCGGCGTAGGCGGCGGCCTGGTTGATGTCGTGCAATACGGCGACGGTGGTGCGTTTGTGTTCGCGCGTGAGCTTTTGCAGAATCTGCATGAGCGAGCGGGCGTGATACATATCGAGGTTGTTCAGCGGTTCGTCCAAAAGGACGTAGTCGGTGCTTTGGCAGAACACCATCGCAATCATGGCGCGTTGGCGTTGTCCGCCGGAGAGTTCGGTCAGATAGCGGTCGGAGAGGTCCTGCAGGTGGAATTCTTCGATTGCGCCGTTAACGATACGGCGGCATTCGGTAGTCGGTCTGCCTTGATGGTAGGGGTAACGTCCGAACATCAGCAGGTCGCGCACGGTGATGCGGCTCATGATGCTGTTTTCTTGGGTGAGGATGGACAGGGTTTTGGCGAGTTCGGCGGTGGGGGTGTCGGCAAGGTTTTTGCCTCGGTAGGCGATGCTGCCGCTTTCAAGCGGGCGCAGCCGCGCCATAAAGGAAAACAGGGTGGATTTGCCCGCACCGTTGGGGCCGACGAGGGCGGTAATGCCGCCTTCGGGGATGTCGAGGCTGACGTTGTCGAGGATGGGGCGTGTGCCGATGCGGTAGCTGACGTTGCGGATGGTAATCATGGCGGATGCTTTTCGGGCGTAGGTTTGTTGTATGTTTGGCGGTGGTTCAGACGGCATTTGAAATTCGGAATGCCGTCTGAACGCTCACACTTCGCGGACGATGACGAACTGCGGGTCGTCCGCCGATTCGGTCAAAAATGCTTTAACGCGCGCCTGCCAGAGTTGTCCGAAGCGTTCGAGTTCTTCTGCGCTCGCGCTGCCGCCGACGGCTTTGGGCATGAGTTCGCGCATTTCGGGTGCGAAGGGTTGGAGGGCGGCGTTGAGGCCGACGGCGACGGTTTTGCCGTTGTCTTTGCGGCGCAGGGTCAGTGTGCCGTTGATTTCGCCTGCACCAAAGGATAAGAGGTTGCGGCGGGCAAAGCGTCCGGCCGGGCCTACGCCGCCAAAGCCGGTTTCGGGTGCCGCGCCGGTCAGGAGCTGGACGACGGACGCGGTAACGCCGGTCGTGCCTTCGTCTCGTCCGCCCTGCATAAAGGCTTCGATGTCGCCGCGTTGCGGCAGCTCTGCGCCGTAAAGGGCTTTGAGTCCTTTGACGACCATCAGGTAGGCACCGGCGACGGTCGGACAGGAGTGGCCGCACAGGCGCACGGCATCGGCGTAGCGGTAAGTGAGGATGCCGTTTTCGGCCGCGCCGAGGAAGTCGGCCAATGCGTCTTGGACGGTAATGGTCGGGGCGTCATCGAAGAATGAAGGGAGGCGTTCTTGTGTCATGAGGGTTGTCCTTTATGGGTTTGCTTAGGCCGTCTGAAGGTTTCAGACGGCCTGAATTTAATTTTTGCGAGTGTTTGGACACGTTTAATTTATTTCTTTTTCAACACCAAATATAAAAATACCAATCCGCCTGCAAATTCAACGACCACGCTCAATACGGCCTGCATGCCGAGGAAGTGTTCGAACACGGTTTGCCCACCGACCAACAGGATGCCGCCGACACAAAAAGTCATGGGCAGGCGGACGGAATGTTTGACCGACGGGGAAAAATGGTTGGCAAGCGAGGCGGCGAGAAGCCCGAAAAAGCTTACCGGACCGACAACGGCGGTCGCCGTCGCCACCAATGCGGCAATCCAAAGCAGTATCCATAAGGTGTTGCGCGTGTAGCTGATGCCCAAATTGACGGCTTGGTCGCGCCCCAAAAGGTGTACGTCCAAGCGGTAGCGTTCGCGCCAAACGACCGCCGCGCTGACAATCAGAATCAGCGCGCCTATGCCCAAAAGCTCGCTGTGGACGGTATTGAAACCGGCAAACATATTCGCCTGCGCCGCCGTAAATTCTTCGGGATCGATCATGCGCGAAAGCAGCGACGACAGGCTGCGGAACAAAATCCCGAAAATCACGCCGATTAAAATCATGCGCGACAAATCGCGTCCGCCCTGTTTGATGAGCGTGTAGAACAGCAGCAGCGAGCCGCCCATCATGACGACCAGTTCAAAGCCGAATTTGCCCGTCAACGGCAGGGAAGCATAGCCCACACCGCCGAGCGTAAACACCAGCAAAGTCTGCAAAAACACATACAGCGAATCGAAACCCAAAATCGAAGGGGTCAGAATCGGATTGTTGGTCAGCGTTTGAAAAAGCTGGGTGGAAACGCCGACCGCATAGGCGACCATCAGCAGTGCGGCAAGTTTGGTCAGACGTAGGTGCAGTACAAAGTCCCAATCGCCTTTGACGTTGAGCGTCATAAACAGGACGCAGGAAACCAGCAACAGCGCAAAGGCAACCCACAACGGACGGCTGCTTCCTGCCATAAAACCGATATTTTTTTCAGACGGCATGAGCAGGTTTCCTTAATAAAAGCCACAAAAACAACGCCGTACCCAACACACCAAAAACCGTAGAGACCGGAATTTCAAACGGAAACACAATCACGCGTCCGACAATATCGCACAATAAAACCAAAGACGCGCCCAGCAAGGCCACCGCAGGCAGGCTTTGGCGCAGCCTGTCGCCTATCAGGCGGCTGATGATGTTCGGCACGACCAGCCCGATAAACGGAATATTGCCGACCGTTACGACCACCAAAGACGTAATCAGCGCCACAATAATCAGCCCCGACCACAGAATCGCCGTCCGGTTCAGCCCCAAGTTCACGCTCACCGTTTCGCCCAAACCCAAAATCGTCAGCCGGTCGGCAATCAAATAGGCAAACAAAGCCAAAACCCCAGTTGCCCACAACAGCTCATACCGCCCGAGCAACACGCCGGAAAAATCGCCCTGCTGCCACACGCCCAGCATTTGCAGCATCTCAAACTCATACGCGACAAACGTCGCCACTGCCTCAACCACGCCGCCGAAAATCATCCCCACCAGCGGCACCATCAGCTGCGCCGTCGGCGGCAGGCGGCGGATCAGCAGCATAAAGACCAACATCCCGATCAGCGCGGCAACGGCGGCAACCGACATTTTTGCCAGCAGCGGCGCAGCCGGCAACAGCAAGGACATCAACAGCAAACCCAAAGCCGCACTTTGGCTTGCGCCCACCATAGAAGGTTCGACAAAACGGTTACGCATCAAAATCTGCATAATCATCCCCGCCACCGCCATAGACGCGCCCGTCAGCACGATGGCGAATGTGCGCGGCAGGCGGCTGATGAACATAACCTGCTGGCTGTCGGATAGAGAAAACACATCAGACCAGCGGAAATCGGCAACGCCCACCGACAGGCTGACGGCAAACAATACCGCCAGCAGCAGGAGGTTGGTCAGGTTGAGGGAAAAAGGTTTGGCAGTCATAAACAGAAGGGAAAAGCGTTAAGGCGTAGAAGATTCAAACAAGGCAGTCCGAACCGTCGGAGCGGAAAGCCTTGTTTGAAGCCTCCGTATCGGGCAGAGGATAGGGCAAGTTCCAATATAGTGGATTAACAAAAACCAGTACGGCGTTGCCTCGCCTTGCCGTACTATTTGTACTGTCTGCGGCTTCGTCGCCTTGTCCTGATTTTTGTTAATCCACTATAAAAACGCTTGCCGCCATTCCCGAGATAACGCCCGTATCGGGCAATGCCGTCTGGAACACAGGAAGCGGTTTGCATCCGTGTTTCAGACGGCATCGAATGCCGCCGTTTCATTATTTTGCCGCGTTAAAAGCGTCGGCAACCTGTTTGCTTGCATTCAGCAGCTCTTGCGCGCCACCGGCCGCCAAATAGGTTTCAGGAACAAGGTAAACCACCTGTCCTTTTTTCCAGGCATTCGTTTCAGCGACCAGCGGATTGTTCAACACATCTTTCGCCGCCTGCCCCTCTTCGCCGATGGCCGCGCTGCGGTCAAGGACAAACAGCCAGTCGGGATTTTTCTCTTTCAGGTATTCAAAGCTGATAGGCTGGCCGTGGCTGCCTTCTTTAATTGATTCATCGACAGCGGGAACGCCGATGTCTTTGTGCAGCCAGCCGCCCAGTCGTGAAGACGGGCCGAAGGCGGACATCTTGCCGCCGTTGACCAAAATCACCAAACCTTTGCCTTTGCCTTGCGCGGCAGTTTTCGCGGCTTCAAAAGACGCATCGATTTCCGCCTTCAGCTTGTCGGCTTCCGCCTGTTTGCCGAAGATTTGCGCCAGCGCGTCGATACGCTCTTTGGCACTTTCTTTGAGGTTGGCGGTATCGGCGGTCATTTCGATGGTCGGCGCGATTTCGTTCAATTTGTCAAACGCTTTGGCTGCGCGGCTGCCGATGATGATGAGCTGCGGTTTGTAAGCGTTAAGTGCTTCGTAATCCGGCTCGAACAGCGTGCCGGCAGGTTTCGTGGATTTGAAATATTCGTCCAAGTAGGGCAGGCGGTTTGTGTCGACGGACAAACCTGTTTTCACGCCCAATTTGTTTAAAGTATCGAGCATACCCAAATCGTAAACGGCGATACGCTCCGGATTTTGCGGCACGTTCGCATCGCCGCGCGCCGTTTTGACGGTCAGGGACGCGCCTTCGGTTTGGGCGGCAGGAGCGGTTTGCGCGTTTTGGTTTGAAGCGGAATCTTTCGGAGAACACGCACCCAAAGCAAGGGCGCAGCATACGGCTAAAGCAGTTAAACGTAACATAGGATAATTTCTCTGTTGTGGGATTCGAGGATGCAGGCAAGACAGGCCGGGCATTAATATCCGACCTGCAATATCCGAATGCCGCCTTCAACGCCAAACGGGTTTCAGACGGCATCCGGATTTTACACTATGTTTTTAGAACTTGTAGTTCACACCCAAGCGTACATCACGTCCGGTACCCGGCAGGGTATTGGTCCAGCGTTGGCTGTGCGGATAGTAGAACTTGTTAAACACGTTGTTGACTGAAAGATTGACATTGAGCGTGTCTTTGCCCAGCGGTTTCCAGTTGGCGAAGACATCGTTCACACCGAAACCTTGGCGTACAACGTTTTCCAGTTTGCCGTCGCGACCTTTTTGACCTGCCACCAATATCGAACCCTCAGCTTTTTGAACATAACGGCCGCGCCAGCCGATTTCCAGATTCGGGTTTTTGAAGCGGTAGGCAAGGGAGGCTGTCCAAGTGCGACCGACTTGTGCGCCAAATTCAGGGTTCGCGCTCAACAGCTTGTCTTTGTGCGTATCGTAAAAGCGCGGTTTGCTGTAGCTTACGCCGACTTTGGCAGTCAAGCTGCCGGTGCGGTAGGATGCGCCCAATTCGTAACCGTGGTTTTTGATGTAACCGGCGTTAACGGCTTCACGGACGGCGACAGAGTCGTGGCGGTTTTGCGGATTGGCAAGCGCGTCTTTGATGGTCTGCCAGAAGTAGCTGCCGTTTGCGGCAAACGTGCCGTCGTTGTAGTTGAAGCCGATTTCGGTATTTCGTGCGCGTTCGGCTTTTGTGCCGTCGGCAATCGAGATGATGCCGCGTTTACCGTGGGTTTGCAGCGCGTCATACAGGCGCGGGCTGCGGCTGGCGTAGTTGTGGCTTGCGCTGAAGCTCCAGTATTCGTGCGGCTGCCAAATTACACCGAAACTCGGGTTAAGGTTGCTGCTTGAAACGGTTTTGCCGTCGTGGGTTTTCACCTTGAAGCGGTCGTAACGCAGTCCGCCGGTCAGGGTAAAGCCGTTAATTTCGTGAATGGCTTCGATATACGCGCCGGTATCGGTTTTGGTCGGATTAGACAGTTTGTAGGAATGGACAAAATCCATATCTTTCTTGTCTTTCGCTTTTTCTTCATCGGTCTTATCTATTTCTTTTTTGGGATTGCTTGGGTCTGGTTTCTTATCGGAGATCTTAAATTCGCCGTTCAAAAATGCTTGAGGTTTGATTTCCTGATGGCGGTAGTTGATACCGTATTTCAACAGGGTTTGTTCGGCAAGGCGGCTGTCGAAGTTGAAGTTCGCACCATGAGTGGCAATTCGGGTATGGTTAGGACCTTTTACATTGCCTGCGTAACCGCTGCCGCTGTCATCGGCGGAATAGCGTTCGTTTTCCAACACATAGGCGTTGGCGTTCAGTTTTTCGACAAAGCCCAGGTTTTTACCCGTGTACTCCAAGTTGGTGTTGGATTGGGTAGTTTCACGGTATGAGGGTTTCTGCCTGTCTTTTGCAGGGTCGGACTCGAAGATTGTAAACTCTTCACGCACAGTACGGATGCCCCGGTGCTGGTCTTTCATGTGGCTCAACACGATGCGGTGGTCGCCGTCGCCGAAGGTTGTTCCGATTTTGGCGAGGTAGCTGCGTTTGTCCAGTGCGCTGTAAGGTACGGTTTTGCCGCCGTTGGGACTTTTGTAGCCTTTACCTGCTTCGTAATCTTTTTCATCGTTGCGGTTGTAAGAGAACAAACCGTCGAAGTTGCCCTCTTTTCCGAATACGCTTGCGCCGTAGTTTACGCCGTCATTAGAGGCATAGCCGCTGCTGAGGCGCACGCCCCAGTTTTTATCCAAGCCTTTGAGCAGGTCTTGGGCATCGACGGTTTTGGCGATAATCGCGCCGTTGGTTGCGCCGATACCGGCAGAGGCGGAACCCGCGCCTTTTTGTACGGAAACGACTTTAACCAAAGCGGGATCGACAATAAATCTGCCTTGGTGGTAAAGGATTTGGCTGTCGGAATAGGCGTTGTCCACCTTAATATCCACCGAGTTCTGACCCATACCGCGCAAGGTCATGTGTTGGGACGTGCCGTTGCCGCCGCCGAAATCGATGGAGGGCTCTTCTTTTAAGAGTTCGCGCATATCGGTTGCGGTGCTTTCGTCTTTTTGTTGAAGCGTAACGATGTTGGTACGGATTTTGCTGCCTTGGCGGTCGCCTTTTACGGTAATGGTATCCAATGCGACATTGGCGTTGCCTGCCGCGTGGGCAAAACCTGCCGCAAGTGTGAGCGAGAGCAGGCTGAGACGGAACAATGGGGTATTCATTCAATCGTCCTCTTGAGTATATGAAGGGAAGTAAATCCAAACCGTTAAGATTTGGCAGGATAAGAAAAATAATTAATAATTATTTTTATTTATATTAACAGGGGGGGGGGGATTTTTGCAAAGCTGATTATCGTTTTTATTTGCGAAGTGTTGTTTTTTGTTGACAGGTTTTGTCGGAAATGTAAAAAACGGCGGAAATATAGTGGATTAACAAATGCGGGAATGACGAAAAGCAACCTTTCCGCGTCCTTCCCGCGAAAGCGGGAATCTAGAACCCCTAACGCGGCAGGAATCTATCGGAAATGACTGAAACCGAACGAATCTAGGAACTCAAAGCTGCAAGAATGTATCAGAAACAACTGGAACTCAAAAAACTAGAACCCCTAACGCGGCAGGAATCTAGGAACTCAAAGCTGCAAGAATTTATCAGAAACAACTGGAACTCAAAAAAACTAGATTCCCGCCTGCGCGGGAATGACGAGGCCTGCGCGGGAATGACGAAAAGCAACTTTTCCGTGTCATTCCCGCAAAAGTGGGAATCTAGAACCCCTAACGCGGCAGGAATCTATCGGAAAAAACCGAAACCGAACAGACTGGATTCCCGCCTGCGCGGGAATGACGAAAAGCAACTTTTCCACGTCATTCCCGCGAAAGCGGGAATCTAGAACCCCTAACGCGGCAGGAATCTATCGGAAATGACTGAAACCGAACGAACCTAGATTCCCGCCTGCGCGGGAATGACGAAGCCTGCGTGGGAATGACGAAAAGCAACCTTTCCGCGTCATTCCCGCGAAAGCGGGAATCTAGAACCCCTAACGTGGCAGGAATCTATCGGAAATGACTGAAACCGAACGAACCTAGATTCCCGCCTGCGCGGGAATGACGGCGGAAAGGTTGCTGGTTTTCCGATAAATTCCTGCCGCTCTTCGTTTTTGGGATAGCGGGAAATATAGTGGATTAACAAAAATCAGGACAAGGCGACGAAGCCGCAGACAGTACAAATAGTACGGAACCGATTCACTTGGTGCTTCAGCACCTTAGAGAATCGTTCTCTTTGAGCTAAGGCGAGGCAACGCTGTACTGGTTTTTGTTAGTCCACTATAAAAAACGGCGGAAATAAATTTTTTCCGCCTCACTTGAATTTGCCCGCACACACCCTAATTTTGCCGACTTATACGGGCAGCCGCTTGACGGCTGTCCGGTTTCCACTTCAATCTGTCCGAACCGTTCGGGCAGATGATTGTTTTCAAACCATTTTATCGGAGCATAGATATGACCATCCGTCCTTTACACGACCGCGTCGTCGTCAAACGCTTGGAAGCTGAAGAAAAAACCGCCTCTGGCATCGTTTTGCCGGGTGCGGCCGCCGAAAAACCCGATATGGGCGAAGTGATCGCCGTGGGTGCGGGCAAAATCGGCAAAGACGGCAGCCGCCGTCCGCTGGATGTCAAAGTCGGCGACAAAATCATCTTCGGCAAATACAGCGGCCAAACCGTCAAAGCCGACGGCGAAGAGCTGTTGGTAATGCGCGAAGAAGATATTTTCGGCATCGTGGAATAATTTTAAAAGGAGTAAATTTATATGCCTAATGCGCAATTAAAATGCAAACAAATTGAGTTATTGAAGACTTATCTTCGCGATTGCGGAGGGGTTGGTAAACGGATTGACCATGCTGAACAATTTGAATTTTCATGTGGTCTATTAGTGAATGTATATGATTCCACAACTGTTACTTTTCAAAATCTAGCCCATAGTACAGATTTGGTTAATAAAATTAAAAAATTTATTGACCAGTTAAATTCTTCTCAATCTTCACAATCTTAAATTTTGGAGCTATAAAACATGGCAGCAAAAGACGTACAGTTCGGCAATGAAGTCCGTCAAAAAATGGTCAGCGGCGTGAACACTTTGGCAAACGCCGTGCGCGTAACCTTGGGCCCCAAAGGCCGCAACGTGGTGGTTGACCGCGCATTCGGCGGCCCGCACATCACCAAAGACGGAGTAACCGTCGCCAAAGAAATCGAACTGAAAGACAAGTTTGAAAATATGGGCGCGCAAATGGTGAAAGAAGTCGCGTCCAAAACCAACGACGTGGCGGGCGACGGTACGACTACCGCCACCGTATTGGCGCAATCCATCGTTGCCGAAGGCATGAAATACGTTACCGCCGGTATGAACCCGACCGACCTGAAACGCGGTATCGACAAAGCCGTTGCCGCTTTGGTTGACGAGCTGAAAAACATCGCCAAACCTTGCGATACTTCCAAAGAAATCGCCCAAGTAGGCTCGATTTCTGCCAACTCCGACGAACAAGTCGGCGCGATTATCGCCGAAGCGATGGAAAAAGTCGGCAAAGAAGGCGTGATTACCGTTGAAGACGGCAAATCTTTGGAAAACGAGCTGGACGTGGTTGAAGGTATGCAGTTCGACCGCGGCTACCTGTCTCCTTACTTCATCAACGATGCGGAAAAACAAATCGCCGGTCTGGACAATCCGTTTGTATTGTTGTTCGACAAAAAAATCAGCAATATCCGCGATTTGTTGCCTGTTTTGGAACAAGTGGCCAAAGCCAGCCGTCCGCTCTTGATTATCGCTGAAGACGTAGAAGGCGAAGCCTTGGCGACTTTGGTGGTGAACAACATCCGCGGCATCCTGAAAACCGTTGCCGTTAAAGCCCCTGGCTTCGGCGACCGCCGCAAAGCCATGTTGCAAGACATCGCCATCCTGACCGGCGGCACCGTGATTGCCGAAGAAGTCGGCCTGTCTCTGGAAAAAGCGACTTTGGAAGACTTGGGACAAGCCAAACGCATCGAAATCGGTAAAGAAAACACCACCATCATCGACGGCTTCGGCGACGCCGCCCAAATCGAAGCGCGTGTTGCCGAAATCCGCCAACAAATCGAAACCGCAACCAGCGATTACGACAAAGAAAAACTGCAAGAGCGCGTTGCCAAGCTGGCAGGCGGTGTGGCAGTGATCAAAGTCGGCGCGGCGACCGAAGTGGAAATGAAAGAGAAAAAAGACCGCGTGGAAGACGCGCTGCACGCTACCCGCGCAGCCGTTGAAGAAGGCGTGGTTGCAGGCGGCGGCGTAGCCCTGTTGCGCGCCCGTGCCGCTTTGGAAAACCTGCATACCGGCAATGCCGACCAAGACGCAGGCGTACAAATCGTCTTGCGCGCCGTCGAGTCTCCGCTGCGCCAAATCGTTGCCAACGCAGGCGGCGAACCCAGCGTGGTGGTGAACAAAGTGTTGGAAGGCAAAGGTAACTACGGTTACAACGCAGGCTCCGGCGAATACGGCGACATGATCGAAATGGGTGTACTCGACCCCGCCAAAGTAACCCGTTCCGCGCTGCAACACGCCGCGTCTATCGCCGGTCTGATGCTGACTACTGATTGCATGATTGCTGAAACCCCTGAAGAAAAACCTGCTATGCCTGACATGGGCGGCATGGGTGGTATGGGCGGCATGATGTAAGAAATGCCGTCTGAAGCTTTCAGACAACAAACCGCACGGTCAACGCCGTGCGGTTTTTTTTGCGAATAAGTGCGGCTAAGGCGCAAACCTTAAAATTGCCAACGCCGTTCTTTGCATTGTTGTTTTTTGATACGCACGCTTTTGTTTTATTTCCCGCCATTCCAAAAAACGAAGAGCGGCAGGAATTTATCGGAAAAACAGCACCTCTCCGCCGTCATTCCCGCGAAAGCGGGAATCTAGGTTCGTCCGGTTTCGGTTATTTCCGATAGATTCCTGCCGCGTTGGGGGTCTGGATTCCCGCCTGCGCGGGAATGACGGGACTTTAGGTTTCTGTTTTTCTGTTTTTGCGGGAATGACGAATTTAAATATTGTAGGAATTTATCGGAAATTTAATATTCCACCATAGGAATTTATCGGAAAAACAGCAACCTCTCCGCCGTCATTCCCGCGAAAGCGGGAATCTAGGTTTGTCCGGTTTCGGTTATTTCCAATAGATTCCTGCCGCGTTGGAGGTCTGGATTCCCGCCTGCGCGGGAATGACGGGACTTTAGGTTTCTGTTTTTGTTTTTCTGTTGTTGCGGGAATGACGAATTTAAATATTGTAGGAATTTATCGGAAATTTAATATTCCACCATAGGAATTTATCGGAAAAATAGTACCTCTCCGCCGTCATTCCCGCGAAAGCGGGAATCTAGGTTTGTCCGGTTTCGGTTATTTCCGATAGACTCCTGCCGCGTTGGGGGTCTGGATTCCCGCCTGCGCGGGAATGACGGGACTTTAGGTTTTTGTTTTTTTGTTTTTGCGGGAATGACGGAACTTTAGGTTTCTGTTTTTGTTTTTCTGTTTTTGTGGGGATGACGGGGAAGTTTGCGGTTGTTTCTTATGAAGTGGTTTTTGTATTTGGATAAAAAATTTTTTCGTTTTCAAGCCTTCACCGCTTGCCATCGGCGTTAAATTTTTTTACGATAAGCACATAGATTGTAAACAATCGGCCACAAGCCGGTTTGTTTTTTCAGAAGACATTATCCCTGTCAGACGCTGTTTCTATATATGTTTTCCTATAACGGCTTGTTTTTAATAAATAATTCAAGAGGTATCAACGTGTCTGATTCCAAAACGAAAGAACGCGCCACATTCAACAGCCGCCGCGCGTTCATGGTTGCCGCCATCGGGTCCGCCGTCGGCTTGGGCAACATCTGGCGGTTTCCCTACATTGCTTTCGACAACGGCGGCGGCGCATTCATCCTGCCCTATCTGGTCGCGCTTCTGACGGCGGGCATCCCGCTTTTGCTGCTCGATTATGCCATCGGCCACCGTTATCGCGGTTCTCCTCCGCTTGCTTTCCGCCGCCTCGGACGCTGGTTTGAGCCGGTCGGCTGGTGGAACGTGATGACCAATATCGTCATCTGCATCTATTACGCGGTGATTATCGGCTGGTCGGCAAGCTATGCCTATTATTCGTTCGATGCCGCCTGGGGTGCGAATCCGCAGGATTTCTTCTTTAAAGATTTCCTGCAAATGGCGGGCGCGGACGCGTTGGGCTTGGATTTTGTCGGCAAAGTTGTCGGTCCGCTGATCGGCGTGTGGATTTTCACTTCCGTCATTATGGCTTTGGGTGTGCAAAAGGGCGTGGCGGGCGCATCGTCGTTCTTTATGCCGCTGCTTTTGGTGATGTTTTTGATTATGGTCGGCATTTCGCTGACGCTGCCGGGCGCGGCAAAAGGTTTGGACGCGCTGTTTACGCCCGACTGGTCGAAGCTCTCCGACCCCAAGGTCTGGGTTGCTGCTTATGGTCAGATTTTCTTCTCTCTTTCCATCTGTTTCGGCATTATGGTTACTTATTCTTCTTACTTGAAGAAGAAAACGGATTTGGGCGGCACGGGCTTGGTAGTCGGGTTTGCCAACAGCAGTTTTGAGTTGCTCGCGGGTATCGGCGTGTTTGCCGCACTGGGCTTTATGGCGCAGGCAAACGGGCAGGCGGTTAATGAAGTTGCCTCCAGCGGTATCGGTTTGGCGTTTATCGCTTTTCCGACCATCATCAATCAGGCTCCCATGGGTGCACTTATCGGCGTATTGTTTTTCGGTTCGCTGGTGTTCGCCGGCGTTACGTCGATGATTTCCATTCTTGAAGTGATTGTGGCGGCGATTCAGGACAAACTGAACATCGGGCGCGTCAACGCCACGCTGCTGGTCTGCATTCCGATGGGCATTGTTTCCACGCTGTTGTTTGGTACGGCGACGGGGCTGCCGGTTTTGGACGTGATGGACAAATTCGTCAATACCTACGGCATTGTGGCATCCGGTTTCTTGTATGTTTTGGCGATTATCGTATTTCGCAGGCTGCCGGAGTTGCGCAAGCATCTTAACGCCTTGTCCTCCATTCGTGTCGGCGGCTTGTGGACGGCCTGCGTCGTGTTTACCGTCGTGATGCTCGGCTATATGCTGTATCAGGACACCGCCGGATTGTTGGAGAAAAACTACGGCGACTATCCGGATGGTTTCCTCAATATTTTCGGCTGGGGGATGTCGGCGGCGTTAATCGTGTTCGGGCTGCTGCTGTCGCTGCTGCCTTGGAAACACGGTCAGGATTTTAATGTTAAAGACGAACACGAACATGAACAAGGAGGAGAAAAATGAGTACTTCCGCCATTGTGATGATGGTTGCCGCCATCGCGGTGATTTGGGGCGGGCTGCTGCTTTCCCTGTTAAGGCTGCCGGAAGAGTAAGCCTTTAGAGCGTTAAAAATGCCGTCTGAACTGTTCAGACGGCATTTGTTTTACGGCTGCCATTCGCGTTCCACCTTGCCCGACGCATCCAAAGTTTGCGCTCGGACGATATGCCCGTCCCGGTACAGGATGCGCGTCCGCAATATGCCCTGTTCGGTATAGCCTTGCGACCAACCTTGCGCCACGCCGTTTTCAACCGGCGTGTGCGAATGCAGTTTGCCGTTTGGATGGTAAATATCGACAAAGCGGTCGAACACGCCGTTTTTGACGATGCTTTTCAAGACGCGCCCGTTTGAGGCGCGGATGCTGAATGCGCCGTCCGGCGTGCCTGAAGGCGGCCGGCTGTATGGGTTGGCGGGTTGGATGGGCGCGCTTTTCGGCAGGGTGTGAAGCGGCGGCCGGTCGGAGGGAAGGGCGGTGCAGCTCGCCGAAAGGAGGGCAGACAAAGCGGCAAGCAGGAGGATAATCGGGGCGTGTTTCATTTCAATTCCTTAGATATTGCACCCCATAAAAGGGGCGCGTAATTTTTTTCAACAATTCCCTTCGTCAGCCGGGCGAGACGGGGATTTGTTGCGTCGTCATTTGAAAACAGGCTGTGTTTGAATATTCCGCCGATGCAGCCCTAAGATGTAACTTTAAACGGGCAATGCCGTCTGAAGGCTTCAGACGGCATTTTGATGTTCGGCTTACAGGCAGGCGAGTTCGTTTGCCATTTGTTGTTCCAAGGTTTCGCGCCGGCGGATGAGTTTGTATCCGCCGCCGTCAACCAACACTTCCGCCGCACGGTTGCGCGCGTTGTAATTGCTCGCCATGCTGGCACCGTATGCGCCCGCGCTGCGGATAAGCAGCAAATCGCCTTCTTCGCAGGTGATGGTGCGGTCTTTGCCGAGGAAGTCGCCGGTTTCACAAATCGGGCCGACGATGTTGGCGGTCAGCGGCGCGATGTTTTTGGTTTCAACCGCTTCGATGTGGTGGTAGGCATCGTATAGGGCGGGGCGCATCAAATCGTTCATCGCCGCATCGACCATCACAAAGTTTTTCTCTTCGCCGTGTTTGACAAACTCGACGCGCGTCAGCAATGCGCCTGCGTTGCCGACCAAGCTGCGGCCGGGTTCGAGGATGAGTTTCAGACGGCGTGTGCCGATCAGTTTTTGAACCGCCCGGGCATACGCGCCCAAGTCGGGGACGCTTTCGTCTTTGTAAACAATGCCGACGCCGCCGCCCAAGTCCAAGTGTTCCAACACAATGCCTTCGGCGGCAAGCGCGTCAACCAAAATCAAAATGCGTTCGCAGGCTTCGACCAGCGGGCTTAAGTCGGTCAGTTGCGAACCGATGTGACAGTCGATGCCGATGATTTTCAAATTGGGCTGTTGTGCGGCGTGGCGGTAGGCTTCGAGCGCGTCGGCGTAGGCGATGCCGAATTTGTTGGCTTTCAGGCCGGTGGAGATGTAAGGATGGGTTTTGGCATCGACATCGGGGTTGACGCGCAGGGAGACGGGCGCGGTTTTACCCAAACGCGCGGCAACTTTTTGAATGCGGTCGATTTCGGGAATGCTTTCCATATTGAAGCATTTCACGCCCGCATTCAGGGCAAACTCGATTTCCGCCTCGCTTTTGCCTACGCCTGAAAATATGGTTTTTGCCGCATCGCCGCCTGCCGCCAAAACGCGTGCCAATTCGCCACCGGAGACGATGTCGAAACCGCTGCCCAGAGAAGCAAAGTGTTTGATGATGCTCAGATTGCCATTGGCTTTAACCGCATAGCAGACGAGCGGGGAAAGCTCGGCAAAGGCGGTTTGATAGTTTTCAAATGCTTCGGTCAGCGCGGATTGGCTGTACACATAAAGCGGCGTGCCGAATGCTTCGGCAAGGCGGGGGTAGGGGACTTGTTCGCAAAACAGGGTCATATTTTCGTTTTCATTTTTGGGTTGGTTGGGCGGATTGCGGTTTGCCTTGAAGCTGCAAACCGGTTTGGATTGCGCCGAAACGCGCCGTATCGCCTTCTTTGGGCAGGTAGAGGTCGCCTTTGTAACCGCAGGCGGAAAGCAGGAGGGCGGTTGCCGCCGCAAAAAATACGCCGTATTTCATCGGTAAACTTCCTTCATAAGCGCGAATGTGGCAAGATTCGGCATCTTAAACAAAAAACACGCAAAAAGCTATGATGACCGAAAGCGAGTTTATCCGCGCGAGCGAAGCATTGTTCGAACACATCGAAGACCAAATCGACGAAAACGGCTGGGATTTCGACTGCCGGTTTGCCGGAAACGTACTGACCATCGAAGCCGAAGACGGCACGCAAATCATCGTCAACCGCCACACGCCCAACCAAGAATTGTGGATTGCCGCAAAAAGCGGCGGCTACCATTTCGCCGAGCAAAACGGCAAATGGCTGGCAACGCGCGACAGCCGCGATTTTTATGATGTTTTAAACGAAGCCCTGAGCGCGGCTTCGGGCGAAACGGTTGAGATTGTCGAATTGTGATTTAATTTTTGATATAAAAAGATTGTTACCCAATGGCACAATTATCTCTATATCGGACTGCCGAAATCGAAAATTTTACTGTCGGCACGCCTAAAGTTTTGGAATCATTTTCCAAACATATCCCTTATGGTGTCGTCTTTGAAGACGACGGCGACACAGGCTACTTCTATGCCGCTTCGCAAGACGGGATTCTAGATGCCTTGCACATCTACAATGTCGAAGATGTATCCGACAAACATATCCCCAATCATGTCTTGATTTTATGGGATGATGTCTGCACCATAGCCGCATTGTGTATCAACGACTACATTCATGCCGTCTATGATTTTGTCGAACAGGCAGGATATTGCCGCAACGGCTTCCCTGAAGCAGGCGGCGAATGGGTGAAAGTCGAAAACCGCATCTTGGACGATGAATTGCTGGACAAAATCCTATCCCGAGAACCTACATAACCCACACAAAAGGATAACCCAATGCCCCTGTTAGACAGTTTTAAAGTCGATCACACCCGTATGCACGCCCCTGCCGTACGTGTGGCGAAAACCATGACCACGCCCAAAGGCGACACCATTACCGTATTCGACCTGCGCTTTTGCGTTCCCAACAAAGAAATCCTGCCCGAAAAAGGCATCCATACGCTGGAGCATTTGTTTGCAGGTTTTATGCGCGACCATTTGAACGGCAACGGCGTGGAAATCATCGACATTTCCCCGATGGGCTGCCGCACCGGTTTTTATATGAGCCTTATCGGCACGCCTTCCGAGCAGCAGGTTGCCGATGCGTGGCTGGCTTCGATGCAGGATGTTTTGAATGTCAAAGACCAAAGCAAAATCCCCGAGTTGAACGAATACCAATGCGGCACTTATCAAATGCACTCGCTTGCCGAAGCGCAGCAAATCGCGCAAAACGTGTTGGCGCGCAAAGTGGCAGTTAACCGAAACGACGATTTGGCTTTGGATGAAAGCCTGCTGAACGCTTAATCTGTTTTGAAATGCCGTCTGAAAGTCAGAATCTGTCTTCAGACGGCATTTTGTTTTCCGACAGTTTATAAACTGTCGTTGTTTCTTGACAGAAACAACGACCTTATTTATTTGAAACGATTGGAGAACATGATTATGGGTTTTTGGGATAGCGTGGCAAATTTGGCAAAAGAAGCAGGAGAAGGCGTAAAGCAATTTAACGAGAGAAGCCGTAAATTGCAGAACGAATATCAGCAGGAATCCAGTGAAAAATTACGCCGTGTCGTAAAAAGCGAAGGTTTTTTCGGTAATTCGGCACAAGAAAAAGCCATTGCCCGCAAAGTTCTGAAAGAACGTGGCGAAGGCTAAACAAGGGCAGCGGCATTTGCCGCTGTTTTTTATCGGCAGGCATCCGTCCGAATATCGGGGTAAGGTTTCAGACGGCATCGAAGGTTGCTATGATATAGTGGCTTGACTTTAAACCAATACGGCATCCCCTCGCCCTGTCCTGATTTAAAGTTAAGCCACTCTACTCTAACATTCCCGTCATCCTTCCAAACGGAATCCAAAATGTCCGACAACCGCCTCGACACCGCCCGCCGCCATTCCCTCTTCCTTGACCGCCTGCTCGACAACGGCAAACTCAAGCCCGAAATTTTCCTGCCCATGTTGGACAAGGTGTTGACCGAAGCGGATTTCCAAGCCTTTGCCGACTGGGACAAAATCCGCGCGGAAGAAAACGAGGAAGAATTGGCGCGGCAGTTGCGCGAGTTGCGCCGTTATGTCGTGTCGCAGATTATCGTGCGCGATATAAACCGTATCAGCGATTTGAACGAAGTTACCCGCACGATTACGCTGTTTGCCGATTTTGCCATCAATACCGCGTTGGATTTCGCCTACGCCTATTATCAGGACATGTACGGCACGCCGATCGGGCGTTATACCAAATCGCCGCAGCATTTGAGCGTGGTGGCGATGGGCAAGGCGGGCGGCTATGAGTTGAACGTGTCTTCCGACATCGATTTGATTTTCATCTATCCCGAATCGGGCGACACCGATGGCAGGCGCGAACGGGGGAATCAGGAATTTTTCACCAAAGTCGGGCAGAAACTAATTGCGTTGCTGAACGACATTACCGCCGACGGGCAGGTGTTCCGCGTCGATATGCGGCTGCGGCCGGACGGCGATTCGGGCGCACTGGTGTTGAGTGAAACCGCGCTGGAGCAATATCTGATTACGCAAGGGCGCGAATGGGAACGCTACGCGTGGTGCAAAGGCCGCGTGGTTACGCCGTATCCGAACGACATCAAATCGCTGGTACGCCCCTTCGTGTTCCGCAAATATCTGGATTACAGCGCGTATGAGGCGATGCGTAACCTGCACCGCCAAATCCGCAGCGAAGTCAGCAAAAAAGGCATGGCGGACAACATCAAACTCGGCGCGGGCGGCATCCGCGAAGTCGAATTTATCGCCCAGATTTTCCAAATGATACGCGGCGGACAAATGCGCGCGCTGCAACTGAAAGGCACACAGGAAACGCTGAAGAAGCTTGCCGAGTTGGGCATCATGCCGTCTGAAAACGTCGAAACCCTGCTTGCCGCCTACCGCTTCCTGCGCGACGTCGAACACCGCCTGCAATACTGGGACGACCAGCAAACCCAAACCCTGCCCTCCTCGCCCGAACAGCAGCAACTGCTCGCCGAAAGCATGGGTTTCGACAGCTATGCTGCTTTTTCAGACGGCCTCAATGTGCATCGGAACAAAGTCAATCAGTTGTTCAATGAAATCTTGAGCGAACCCGAAGAACAAACGCAAGACAACAGCGAATGGCAATGGGCATGGCAGGAAAAACCTGACGAAGAAGAACGGCTAGGCCGTCTGAAAGAATATGGGTTTGATGCCGAAACCATCGCCACGCGGCTCGACCAAATCCGCAACGGCCATAAATACCGCCACCTTTCCGCACACGCCCAGCCGCGTTTTGACGCCATTGTGCCGTTGTTGGTACAAGCGGCGGCAGCGCAACCCAACCCGACCAATACGCTGATGCGGCTGTTTGACTTCCTCGAAAACATCAGCCGCCGCTCCGCCTATCTCGCCTTCCTCAACGAGCATCCGCAAACCCTGGCGCAACTGGCAGAGATTATGGGCCAAAGTTCTTGGGTGGCGGCGTATCTGAACAAATATCCGATTTTGTTGGACGAACTCATCAGCGCGCAATTATTAGATACGGCGTTTGACTGGGACAAACTCGCCGCCGAACTTTCAGACGGCATCAAAGCCTGCGGAGGCGACACCGAAGCGCAAATGGACACCCTGCGCCATTTCCAGCACGCCCAAGTCTTCCGCCTCGCCGTCCAAGACCTCGCCGGACTGTGGACGGTAGAATCCCTCTCCGACCAGCTCTCCGCCCTCGCCGACACCATCCTCGCCGCCGCCCTTTCGTGCGCGTGGGCGGATATGCCCAAAAAACACCGCGATACCCCGCAATTCGCCGTCATCGGCTACGGCAAACTCGGCGGCAAAGAACTCGGCTACGCCTCCGATTTGGATTTGGTTTATCTCTACGACGACCCCCATCCCGACGCGGGAGATATTTACGGACGGCTCGCCCGCCGCCTGACCGGCCGGCTTTCCGCCGCCACCGGCGCGGGCAGCCTCTACGAAACCGACCTGCGCCTGCGCCCCAACGGCGACGCCGGCTTTCTCGCCCACAGCATCGCCGCCTTTGAAAAATACCAGCGCGAAAACGCGTGGACGTGGGAACACCAATCCCTTACCCGCGCCCGTTTTATCTGCGGCTCGCCCGAGATTCAGACAGCCTTCGACCGCATCCGCACCGAAATCCTCACCGCCGAACGCGACCAAACCGCCCTGGCAGGCGAAATCATCGAAATGCGCGAAAAAATGTTCCCCACCCACCCGCCTGCCGACAGCAACGTCAAATACGCGCGCGGCGGCGTGGTCGACGTCGAATTTATCGTCCAATATCTGATACTTGCCCATACCCGCCAATATCCGCAACTTCTCGACAACTACGGCAACATCGCCCTCTTGAACATCGCCGCCGACTGCGGCCTCATCGACAAAACCCTCGCCGAACAAAGCCGCACCGCCTACCGCTTCTACCGCCAGCAACAGCACAACACCAAATTGCGCAACGCGGCAAAAACCGAAGTAAGCGACGAATTACTGTCCCATTACGGCAATGTCAGGAAATTGTGGTGGGAAGTGTTCGGGGAGGAAGCCAAAACGCTTTGAGCTTAAAGCAAGTTCAGATAAGAACGCCCATGCCGCAAGGGCATTCGATACGACAGAAACGCACTGTAGCGGCGGGTTTCACACCCGCCCAAACTACGTCCGTTCCGACATCTTCCAAGCGACCGTAAAAAATGCCGTCTGAAAGCCGAACCGTCGGACTTCAGACGGCATTTGCTATAATCGCGGCTGTTTTGAATTTTCGGGGGTTTTATGTCGGATAACGTTCCAACGATTGCGGCAGTCGCTACCGCGCCCGGACGCGGCGGCGTGGGTGTGATACGCATATCGGGGAAAAACCTGCTGCCGATGGCAGAGGCTTTGTGCGGGAAAACGCCCAAACCGCGCGTGGCAACCTATGCGGATTTTACGGACGCGGACGGGCAGGCAATCGATAGCGGGCTTTTGCTGTTTTTTGCCGCGCCGGCAAGTTTTACGGGCGAAGATGTCATCGAGCTTCAGGGACACGGCGGGCCGGTAGTGATGGATATGCTGCTGAACCGCTGTTTGGAACTGGGCGCGCGCCTTGCCGAGCCGGGCGAGTTTACGAAGCGTGCGTTTTTGAACGACAAACTGGACTTGGCACAGGCGGAAGGCGTGGCGGATTTGATTGACGCATCCAGCCGTTCGGCGGCGCGTCTGGCGTTGCGCTCGCTCAAGGGCGATTTTTCGCGGCGGATACACGGTCTGGTCGAAGATTTGATTACCTTGCGGATGCTGGTCGAAGCGACGCTGGATTTTCCCGAGGAAGACATTGATTTTCTCGAAGCGGCGGATGCACGCGGCAAACTGGACGGCTTGCGCCGCGCCGTGGATGATGTGCTTGCCAACGCGCAGCAGGGCGCGATTTTGCGCGAAGGTCTGAATGTCGTATTGGTCGGCGCGCCGAATGTCGGCAAATCCAGCCTGTTGAACGCGCTGGCGGGCGACGAAGTGGCGATTGTTACCGATATTGCCGGAACGACGCGCGACGCGGTCAGGGAACGTATCCTGATTGACGGCGTGCCGGTGCATATTGTCGATACGGCAGGTTTGCGCGAGACGGACGACGTGGTCGAGCGTATCGGCATCGAACGCAGCCGCAAGGCGGTATCGGAGGCGGATGTTGCGCTGGTGTTGGTCGATCCGCGCGAAGGCGTGAACGACAAGACACGGGCGATTTTGGACGCGCTGCCGCCGGAGTTGAAACGCATTGAAATCCACAGCAAATCCGATTTGCACGCACACGCGGCAGGCGGGTTCGGTACGGGCGCGGAAACCGTCATCGCGTTGTCGGCGAAAACCGGCGACGGCTTGGACGCGCTGAAACGGACGCTGTTGCGCGAGGCCGGTTGGCAGGGCGAAAGCGAAGGGCTGTTTTTGGCACGGACGCGGCACGTCAACGCACTTAAAGTGGCGCAGGAAGAATTGTCGCTGGCGGCATTGTGCGGCAACCATCAAATCGAGCTGTTTGCCGAACACTTGCGGCTGGCGCAGGTCGCGTGCGGCGAAATTACGGGGGAATTTACCGCAGATGATTTGCTCGGCGTAATTTTTTCGAGATTCTGCATCGGAAAATAAACGGATCGAAAGCATCGTGGCGGTGTCCGGCTGAACATTCCGTTATCCCATAAAAACGGGAATCCGATCCGTTTGGTTTTAGTTTTTTTTGAATTTCGGGCAACGCTTAAATCCTCATTCCGCGCAGGCGGAAATTATCGGCGCGGTACGGCAACTTTTTTCAATACTGAAGGCCCCGTCATTCCTGTAAAAACAAAAAAATCAAAAACAGAAAACTGAAATATCGTCATTCCCGCGCAGGCGGGAATCCAGCCCCGTCGGCACGGAAACTTATCGGGAAAACGGTTTCTTTAGATTTTACGTCCTAGATTCCCGCTTTCGCTGGAATGACAGGATTAAAGTTTCAAAATTTATTTTAAATAACTGAAACTCAACGAACTAGATTCCCACTTTCGTGGGAATGACGAATTTTAGGTTGCTGTTTTTGGTTTTCTGTCCTTGTGGGAATGACGGGATTAAAGTTTCAAAATTTATTTTAAATAACTGAAACTCAACGAACTAGATTCCCACTTTCGTGGGAATGACGAATTTTAGGTTGCTGTTTTTGGTTTTCTGTCCTTGCGGGAATGACAGGATTAAAGTTTCAAAATTTATTCTAAATAACTGAAACTTAACGAAATAGATTCCCACTTTCGTGGGAATGACGAATTTTGGGTTTCTGTTTTTGGTTTTCTGTCCTTGTGGGAATGATGAAATTTTGAGTTTTAGGAATTTATCGGAAAAAACAGAAACCGCTCTGCCGTCATTCCCGCGCAGGCGGGAATCCAGCCCCGTCGGCATGGAAACTTATCGGGAAAACGGTTTCTTTAGATGTTACGTCCTAGATTTCCACTTTCGTGGGAATGACGTGGTGCAGGTTTCCGTGCGGATGGCTTCGTCATTCCCGCGCAGGCGGGAATCCAGGTTCGTTGAGTTTCAGTCATTTCCGATAAATTCTTGCAGCTTTGCGTTTCTAGATTCCCACTTCCGTGGGAATGACGGAGAGTCGCGGGAATGACGGAGAGTTGAGGGATTGGGCTTGGTACAAGCCTGAAAGGGGGCGGCGGTGCGACCGTAAAAAATGCCGTCTGAAACCCAAATCATCGGGTTTCAGACGGCATTGGCACATCAGGAGCTTAGAACTTCGCTTCGATAGTGAAATTGTAGCTCCTGCCCGGCGAGGTAAAGCGTTGGATGCCGGCGTGGGTGTTGTTGTCAACGCGGTTGACCGTGCCGAACTCGCGGATGCTGCGTAAAGATTCCCAAGTGTAGTACTGCTTGTTGGTAATGTTGTACGCGGCGGCGCGGAGCGTAACCTGTTTGCCGATGTTGAGGTAGGCGGAAAGGTCGAACAGCGTATAGGCCTTGCTGTGTTTGGCATAAGGCCACGGGTTGTTCAAGTCGTCGTTGCTGTGGACGGTGTCGGACGGCTTTTTGGCGGCGGTGCGCGTGGCGTAGGCGTTGATGCCCCAGCGTTTGGAAGGCGCGTCATAGCCCAGGCTGTAAACCGCCGTCCACGGCGAAAGCGCGTTGATGGGCGTTTCTTTGCCGTTGTTTTGCGTTGCCTTGCCCTTGATGTAGCTGACGTTGAGGCCGGTATGCAGCCCTTTGGGCAGGCCGATGCTGTCGAGGTTCCAAGTGCCGTTAAACTCTATGCCTTTCACCCAGGCGGCGGAGCGGTTTTGGTTTTGCCAAACGGGCGAGCTGACCAATGCCGTGCCGTCTGAAAGCGGGGCGTATCTGGGGTTGTTTTTATCGTCTGACGAAACGCCCATGTAGGTCAGTTCGATAAAGTCGCGGTATTTGGTTTTGAAGCCTGAGAGCTTGAAGTTGCCCGCCTTGCCGCTGCCCGCCAGACCCAATTCCCAGTTTTTGGCTTTTTCCGCTTTCAGTTCGGGGTTGGCTTTCAGGTAGAAATCGGGGTGTGGGAACAATAGCCAGGTTTCGTCTGAAGTTGGCGCGCGGAAGCCGGTGCTGTATTTTGCCAACAAGTGCAGATGCTTGGTAAACCGCCAGTCGAACCCCGTGCCGTAGCTGAAGCCGGCGTGCGCGCGTTCCGAACCCAAATGGGGAATCTGCCCCCGGATGGCGGTGGTGTATTTCGGATCGTCTTTCGCGCTGCTGCTGTTTTTGTCGTAGCGTATGCCCGCATTCAGGCGGAAGCGGTCGTTGCCGCCCAAGTGAAACGCATTGTTCCAATAGGCAAATTTATATTTCGACCGGTTTTCGATCAGCATCGTGATTTTGCCATCGTTGCTAGTGAGGATTTTGGGGTCGTACAGTTTTGCGAAATAGCTGTAATCCGAGTTGGCATTGTCCCCTTTGCCGCCGCCCAAGCCGTATTGCGCCGCCCAAACGGCTTTGGAAAAGTCGAGTTGTTTTTCAAAATCGGCAGTCCATTGCGCGGTGTTTTGGCGGATATGCCGGAACGAATGGTAAACCTCGCCGTTGATGCCTCTTTTATCGTAATTTTTCGGGATGTCCCAAGTCCAAGTGTTCATATCGATGCGTTGTTTGTCGTAACGCAGCTTGAGGCTGTCCCACGGGCCGTGTTCCAATTCGTTTTTGTATTCGACGCCGGAGCGGCGGCGGTAGCTCACGTCTTGGCGGTGGCGGAAGTCGCCCGTCGCGGCAGCCGTGGTCGTACCCGTCCACAAATTAGACAGCTCGTTGGTAAAACGGTCGGTGCGCGAGTCTTCAAAAATCCAGCCGATGCGGTTTTGATCGTTGAAATTGTAGCCCAGCTTGAACAGGGTGCTTTTGTTTACCCATTCCTGTGGGTCGGGTTGGGAGCGCGCAACCCCTGTGGCTACATAGGTCAGGTACTTGCTGGGTCCGCCTGTATCGGTCGGGTTATAGACATATCCGTCGTTTTTAATTTCGATATCGCCCTCGGTCGAGCGGTTTTTGGTTTCTTTGCCGAAGCGGCGGGTATAAACCAATAAGGCATCCAAACCAAAGAGCCTGCCGGCGGCGGTGATGCTGCTGAATTTTTGGCTGTTTTTGCCGACGCTGCCGCCCTTTATCCCCAAATGGTAGGGCTTGTCTTCGGAAACATAATCGCTTGCGGATTTGGTTTGGTAATTGACTGCGCCGCCCAATGCGCCGCTGCCGGATTTGAGCGAGTCCGCGCCTTTGGTGATGGTAACTTCGGAGAAGTTTTCCGGCTCGGAAGTGTTGCGGTTGGCGTTGAAGTTGCCGTACGCGCCGAACAATTCTTGGAAGGCTTCGGAAGAGCGGCTTTCCGCCTGCGCCAGCCCGTCAACGTTGATGGCGACGCGGTCTTTATCGACACCGCGTATGGTAAAGCCGTTGGAGCCCGCCCTGCCGCCTTCGACGACGGAAATGCCGGGGTCGTAGCGCACCAGGTCGTGTTCGTCGTTGACCAAGAGCTTGTCTAAGGTTTTGCGGCGGATTTTTTCTTCGCCGAGTTTTTGGGTTTTGTGCGTGCCGGTAACGGTGATTTCGTTCAGCGTTTGGGTGGACTGCGGCGCGGGGTCTGCCGCAAAGGCGGGAAACGCTTGGGCGATGGCGGCGGCAGCCAATACGGGCTTGAAAGGGATGTGCATAAGAAAACCTTTTTAAAAGCGGATTAATTATTATTTTGTGAGATGGGTGGTATCTTGACTGGTTTTGTCATCAAGTTTTTTCTCATAAATCACGCCGCCGAATACGGTATCGAGGGAGCGGTCGTCTTTAAAAGTGATTTTGCCGCCTATGCCGGTGTCGCTGCTGCGGGTGCTGTCGAACTTGCCAAAAAACTTGCCGTCCAATTTGCCGGTTTTGCCGCCGGACGTGGCATCGCCGGAAAAGGATAGTCCGTTAATCGTTGCTTCTTTAATTTCCACATCCGGCCCGTAATCGCTGTTGCCGAGGATTTTGCCTGCCAGTTTGTTGCTGTTGAAATTGGCGGTGATAAAGGAAAGGACGGGGGTGTTGGTAGGTTTGTACAAATAAGAACTACTGTTTTTCGGCGGCGTATAAGAGGAGGTAACAAATTGCCCGTCTTTGACGCGGATGCCCCAAACCTGATAAGTGATTTTGCCTGTGCCTTTGGTTTCGGGTGTGTGGCTGCCCCATTTAGGCGGCGGCGTTTTGCCGACGGGGAAGCCGCCGGCGAAGAGGTCGATTTCGCCGTTGGGGCCTATCCACGCCCCGAATTTCATATAATCTTGTTTGGTAATTTCCGCATACGTAGTAGCCCCGGAGTCGCTGCAGCAGATAAAGATGCGGCTGCCGTCGGCAAGCCGCTGCCCGGCGTGGCGGTCGGGAATTTTGAAATCGGGAGAGGAGTAGCTGGGGGTTAGGGGGTCGGCGTAGGATGAAAGGGCGTATTGCGCGCCGCCGGGTGTTTTGAAGATGAAAGGTTTGTTGCCGAAAAGTACTTCTACTTCCCGCTGCTGAATGGAAATGCCGGATGTGCTTCCGGTGCCGGTACCGGCGGTGTTGATGTTTTCGATGTTGCTGCTATCGCTTGATAACGTTACCTCGCCGGCGGGCAGCGGCGTGGCGGTGGGAATGGAGAAGGGGACGTGCGGTTCGGCTACCCCCCCCCCCGGCACAGGCGGCAAGGGCGGCGGCAAGCGGCAGTAAGGACAGGGCTTTGTATTTCATCGCATACTCAATCTTGATGATGTGTTAATAATAGTTTTGATTATCAGTTTAAATGTTATATGATGTCAACTGTTTTGTGGGGCGATGCAAAACCGGTTTTCACGGTTTTCTGCCTGTTTTTCGGATGGTTTGACGTGTTTCGGCGGCGTGTTTGCCGGAAAGGTAAATGACAGGGTATGTTGTATTTCAGATACGGTTTTTTGGTTGTTTGGTGTGCGGCAGGTGTTTCTGCCGCCTATGGGGCGGATGCGCCTGCAATTTTGGATGACAAAGCTTTGTCGCAGGTGTGGCGGTCGGTGTCGGATAAATGGGCGGAATCGGATTGGAAAGTTGAAAATGATGCCCCGCGCGTGGTTGATGGGGATTTTTTGTTGGCGCACCCGAAAATGTTGGAACATAGTTTGCGCGACGCGCTCAACGGCAATCAGGCGGATTTAATCGCTTCGTTGGCGGATTTGTATGCCAAGCTGCCGGATTATGATGCAGTTTTGTACGGCAGGGCGCAGGCTTTGCTGGCGAAATTGGCGGGAAGGCCGGCGGAGGCGGTGGCGCGGTATCGGAAGCTGCACGGGGAAAATGCGGCAGACGAGCGGATTTTGCTGGATTTGGCGGCGGCGGAGTTTGACGATTTCCGGCTGAAGTCGGCAGAAAGGCATTTTGCCGAGGCGGAAAAATTGGATTTGCCGGCGCCGGTTTTGGAAAATGTGGGGCGTTTTCGGAAAAAAGCGGAGGGGCTGACGGGCTGGCGTTTTTCGGGCGGTATCAGCCCGGCGGTCAATCAAAACGCCAATAATGCCGCGCCGCAATATTGCCGGCAAGACGGAGGCAGTCAGATATGCAGTGTCAGCCGGGCGGAGCGGGCGGCAGGCTTGAATTATGAAATCGAGGCGGAAAAGCTGACGGCGTTGGCGGACAATCATTATTTGTTGTTCCGTTCCAATATCAGCGGCACGAGCTATTATTTCAGTAAAAAATCAGCTTATGACGACGGGTTCGGCAGGGCGTATTTGGGTTGGCAGTATAAAAATGCGCGGCAGACGGCGGGGATTTTGCCGTTTTATCAGGTGCAGTTGTCGGGCAGCGACGGCTTTGATGCGAAAACAAAACGGGTAAACAACCGCCGCCTGCCGCCGTATATGCTGGCGCACGGAGTCGGCGTGCAGCTGTCCCATACTTACCGCCCAAACCCGGGATGGCAATTTTCGGTCGCGCTGGAACATTACCGCCAACGCTACCGCGAACAGGATAGGGCGGAATACAATAACGGCAGGCAGGACGGGTTTTATGTTTCGTCGGCAAAACGTTTGGGCGAATCGGCAACTGTGTTCGGCGGCTGGCAGTTTGTGCGGTTTGTGCCGAAACGCGAAACGGTGGGCGGCGCGGTCAATAATGCCGCCTACCGGCGCAACGGTGTTTATGCCGGCTGGGCGCAGGAGTGGCGGCAGTTGGGCGGTTTGAACAGTCGGGTTTCCGCGTCTTATGCCCGCCGCAACTATAAGGGCGTTGCGGCTTTCTCGACAGAGGCGCAACGCAACCGCGAATGGAATGTCTCGCTGGCTTTGAGCCACGACAAGTTGTCGTACAAAGGTATCGTACCGGCGTTGAATTATCGTTTCGGCAGGACGGAAAGTAATGTGCCGTATGCGAAACGCCGCAACAGCGAGGTGTTTGTGTCGGCGGATTGGCGGTTTTGAATGGTGTGATAATGCCGTCTGAACCTTGTGGAAACAGGTTCGGACGGCATTTTTGCGCGTTCAGGCAAGGGCGGCGGCAAATACGCCGCGCAGGGCGTTGGAGAGGCGGATTTCTTCGGCTTCTTGCAGTGTTTTTTGTGTGATGTGTGTTTCGATTACTTGATTTGTGTGCAAATATTTTTGCGGTTCGTCCAACACGGCTTGGCGCATCACGCCGTTTAAAATGTCCAAATCTAAAGAGGGCGTAAGCCATTGTCCGCGATGTTTGACGAACACGTTGCTTCTGCCGCCTTCGAGCAGAATGCCGTCCGAGTTGAAAAACAGGCTGTCGAACGCGCCTTGTGTTTCGGCGGTTTGCCACGCTTGGTCGAAGAGGGCGCGGCAGGTGGTTTTGAAGCGGCGCAGGTAGTTTTGTGCGGGCAGGACGGCGGGCGAAATGATGACGCGTTGTTTGTCGGTCAGACGGTTTAAAACGGCGCGGGACAGGCTGATGCCGTCTGAAGCGAGCAGGGCTTTGATGCGGAACACGCCGTCGGGCAAGCGGGCGATGTATTGTTTGATTTGATTTTCGCAACCGTCGGGCAGGGGCAGGTTGAGGGCTTGCGCGGAGGTTTTCAGACGGCATAGGTGGCGGTCGAGCAGGGTGCAGCGTCCGTTTTCCGCGCGCAGGGTTTCAAAAATGCCGAAATCGGGGCGCAATTCGTTGAGGAAACGGGCTTTCCAGCCGCATTCGCGATATTCGGCGGCAGGGTCGCTGTCGATGACGATGCCGGAACCGACCCCGTACACGCCCCGATACGGCGGATTGGTTTCAAACGGATGCGGCGTTGCCCCGCCTTGCCCTGCCGTTCGGGCTTGCGCGTTTGAATCCGGGTCGCCGATGACTGAAACAATGCCGTCTGAAGCCGGGTTTGAAGCGGGTTTGAGCGACAGGGTGCGGATAACGACGTTGAATATGCCTTCAAACCCCAAGCCGCCGGAACACGGGTTCAAATAGCCGATGCTGCCCGTATAAAGTCCGCGTGCTTCGGTTTCGAGTGTTTCGATAATCTGCATACTCATTTTTTTGGGCGCACCGGTGATGCTGCCGCAGGGGAAGGCGGCGCGGAGGATGTCGGCGACGCTAATGTGCGGCAAGGCTTGGGCTTGGATGGTGCTGGTCATCTGCCAGACGCTGCCGAAACGCGACACTTTAAACGGCTCGGGCACGCATACTTTGCCGGTTTGGGCGATTTTACCGAGGTCGTTGCGCAGTAAATCGACAATCATCACGTTTTCGGCGCGGTTTTTCGGGTCTGCTTGCAACTCGGCGGCACGGCGTTCGTCTTGTCCGTCGCCCAAAATCGGTGCGGTGCCTTTCATCGGTTCGGTGCTGATGGTGCCGTCTGAAGCGATGTTGAGGAAGAGTTCGGGCGAGAAACACAGCGTCCACACGGATTCCCCTGCCGCATCGGGCAGGTGGGACAAGACGGCATAGGGGACGGGCTGGCGCAGGCGGCGGTAGAGGCTGACGGGATTGCCGTAGGCTTGCAGGTGCAGGCGGGTGGTGTAGTTGATTTGATAGGTGTCGCCGCGCCGGATGGCTTCGTGGATTTGGCGGATGCGGTCGAGGTAATCGGTTTCGGATACGGAGGATTGCGGCGTGGAAATGCCGGCGGGGATGCCGTCTGAATGTCGGGCAAACCAGCTTTCGGCATCGATGTCGGCGCAGTCGGCAAACCAGTGCAGGGCAAGATTGCCGCCGCGTTCGGACTCAACCCCCATCAGCGGCAAACCGAATTCGTAGTCTGCAAACAACACGGCATGCAGCCCTTTTTGCCAGCCCTTTTGCAGCGCATCGTCCAGCAAATCCAGTTCCTTATAATGGAAAAAACGGCTTTCCACATGATTTTGACAGAGTTTTGCGCGGCCGCTTACGGCATCGTCAAACAGGGCGAAATAGGACATAGCAATCCGAGGCAAATTTTTTGATTATACGCTCTTTTTACACATATTTTCAGACGATTCGGCAAATATCGGCAAAATGTAATTTTATGTAGAGAAAGTGGGGGCGAAGGTGTAAAATTGTGAAAACAAATTTCGATTTCCAACCTGAAATACAATAAGGAGACCTTTATGGCAGACCACCAGCTGCAACCGTTTGAAAACGTAGAATTGGGCGAAAAGCAAGACCAGCTCCAAGTATTTGAAAAAGCTGTTTTGGAACACGAAGGCAAAGGTTCTGCCGAAGATTCCGGCACTGCCCCGCTGCCCGAAAACTACCCCTACCGCAAACGTATGCGCCGCGCCGCCTACGAAGCCGAAAAAGCCAAACTGCAAATCGAATTGCTGAAAGTGCAAAGCTGGGTCAAAGACTCCGGCCAGCGCATCGTCAGCCTGTTTGAAGGCCGCGACGCGGCAGGCAAGGGCGGCACGATCAAACGCTTTATGGAACATTTAAACCCGCGCGGCGCGCGCGTGGTCGCATTGGAGAAACCAACCACTACCGAACGCGGACAATGGTATTTCCAACGCTACATCCAAAACCTGCCGACTGCGGGCGAAATGGTATTCTTCGACCGCTCGTGGTACAACCGCGCCGGCGTGGAACGCGTGATGGGCTTTTGCGAACCCAACGAATATATGCTCTTTATGCGCCAAACACCCGAATTGGAACGTATGCTCGTCGCCAGCGGCATCCATCTGTTCAAATTCTGGTTCTCCGTATCCCGCGAAGAACAACTGCGCCGCTTCATCTCCCGCCGCGACGACCCCCTGAAACACTGGAAACTGTCCCCCGTGGACATCCAGTCGCTCGACCGTTGGGACGACTACACCGAAGCGAAAAACGCCATGTTCTTCCATACCCATACCGGCGACGCGCCTTGGGTCATCATCCGTTCCGACGACAAAAAACGCGCCCGTTTGAACTGTATCCGCTACTTCCTGCACCAGTTGGATTACCCGGGCAAAGACGTGAAAGCTATCGGCAAAGTGGATGAAAAAATCGTCCTCGTCCCCGATACGCGCTACAAAGACAAAAACATCGACCTCGGTCATGACTGATTGCCGGTGAAGCAATAAAAATGCCGTCTGAACCTGAAAACGGGTTCAGACGGCATTTTCTATCGGGGTTTTAAAGCGGCATTAAATGTCGGTTTCCAGATAAACGACTTGGGTTTGCAGATATTCTTCCAAACCGTGTTTGCCGTCCGCGCCGCCGATACCGGATTTTTTCCAACCGGCGTGGAAACCCTGCATCGCTTCAAAGTTTTCGCGGTTGATGTAGGTTTCGCCGAATTGCAGGCGGCGGGTAACGTAGAAGGCTTCGTTTAAATTAGTCGTATAAACAGAACTGGTCAGGCCAAACTCGCAATCGTTAGCCAGTGCGATGACCTGGTCGAGCGTGTCGAAAGCGGAAACGGGCAGCACGGGGCCGAAGGTTTCTTCTTTCATAATGTCCATACTGTTGTCGGTGTCGGTCAGCAGGGTAGGCTCGAAGAAATAACCGCGTCCTTCGGCGCGTTTGCCGCCGCAAACCAATTTCGCACCTTGTTTGACGGCCCGTTCCACTTTTTCGGCAACGGCTTTGACGGCGCGCTCTTCAATCAGCGGGCCCATTTCCAGCGCGCCTGCTTCGGCTTCGGCAGGGTTGCCGTAGCGTACGCCTTTCATGGCGGCGGTCATTTTTTCAATGAATGCGTCTTTCAGACTGCTGTGGACATAAACGCGCTCGGCGCAGTTGCAGATTTGACCAGTGTTGCCGACGCGCGAAGCCAAGATGGATTTCACTGCCAAGTCCAAATCCGCGTCTTTCAAAACGATGGCAGGTGCTTTGCCGCCGAGTTCCAGCGAGACTTTGGTGATGTTGGCAGAAGCGGCTTCCATCACTTGGCGGCCCGCTTCAACGGAGCCGGTCAGGCTGACCATATCGACTTGCGGATGGGCGGACAAGGCATTGCCGATTTCCGCGCCGGGACCGTTCACTACGTTGAACACGCCTGCGGGCAATCCGACCGCATCGACGATTTCGGCGAAGATGTGGCAGTTGATCGGGGTTACGCTGCTGGGTTTGACGACGATGGTGTTGCCCGTTACCAAAGCGGGGCCCATTTTGCGGGCAATCAGGAAGAAGGGGAAGTTCCACGGCAAAATGCCGGCGATTACGCCCAGCGGACGTTTGAACAATAAAATATTTTCACGCGGGCGGTCGCTTTGGATGATTTCGCCTTCGTAACGGCGTGCCCATTCGGCCTGGTAATCGAGATAATCGGCGGTGAACATCACTTCCACGCGCGCCAAGTCTTTGGTTTTGCCGCCTTCGGCAACGATGGTGTCAGTCAGCTCGTCGGCGCGTTCGCGTATGCCTTGGGCGATTTTGCGCAAATACGCGCCGCGTTCGACCGCAGGCAGCCGCTCCCATGCCGGTTGCGCCGCACGCGCCGCCGCGACGGCACGGTCAACGTCCGCCCTGCCGCCTTTGGGTTCGCGGGCGATGGCCTCTTCGGTGGACGGGTTCAATACGTCGCGCCATTCGCCGTTGAAATCGTTTTCAAAGCGTCCGTTGATGTACATTGCCAATTGTTTCATTTCGGGTTCTCCGGTTTTGTAGTCAGATGTAGTTTTAGTTTATTCCCAAATAAATTACCGTACAAGTTTCTTTACACGCGGATTTCGGGTTTGAAATCAAATGCGGCTTACCGGTTTTCTTTTTTGGTTTCCGCAGGCGTGCTGCCGAAATATTGCCTGAATGCCTGAGTAAAGCTGGAAACGTGGCGGTAGCCGCATAAATATGCGGTTTCGCCTATGCTTTTCCCCCCGTTTTGCAACAGGTAGAGCGCGTGCTGCATTTGTTTGTGGTGCAGCCACTCGCTTGCGGTAATGCCGAAATGGTCGCGCATGCGGCGTTGCAGCGTCCTTTCGCTGATGTTCAGTGCGTCTGTCAGCCGGTTGACATGGTGCGCACCGTTGGCAAATGCCCCGTTCAGGATGCGGCTGAAGTTTTCAGACGGCATGGTGTTTGCTTCCGCCGTTTCTCCTGCCGCCTGCCCGATATTGTCCGACACCGTGTCCCACAAATCAGACAGCAGCCGCAAAACGTCTGCCTCGCGGCGCAATGTTTCGCCCAAATGCCCCTTTGGGACAGCTTGCAGGCAGGATGCCGCTAAGCCGCGCAGGTTCGCGGTCAAATCCCATATTCTGACCGGTTCGCGGTAAAGTATGGGTGTAAAACCCGCATACTCCGGACGCAGCAGCCATTGCTCCATGCCTTTAATGGTCATTTTGACCGTTTTGCCGCCGCGATAAAGATAGCGGCTGAACAGGACTTCTTCCCCGACTGAAATCAGGATGACCTTGCCGCCGTCCGCATCGATTTGGAAGCGGCGGCGGTTGATGCCGAAGTTCAAAGAGCCTTCCAGCAACAGCACGAATGACACATAAGGTTCGGCGAGGCGGCTGCTGCAAAAATCACACCGTGCTGTTACCGTGCCGCCGTGGATGGAAATGCCGTTGGACAAAGTATCGAAACGGTAGCTGCCTTCGACATAATCTCCGCCCCCGCTGTTAATCAGGTTGACGAATTGGCTGCTGTTCAAATATTCTTCTACCATGGTTATTTCTTGAGAAAAATTATCATTTAAAAGATAACATTTTTCACTTCGGTAAACAATCCGCTGCCGGGGCACGGCATTTTCACAACACTTACCGTCCGTATGCCGTCTGAAAATTGCCCGTCTTTCCGATAAGCCTTAAAATACACGCCGTCAAACCTATCGTTTTGCCCGCACATGAGTCCCTTCCCTTTTATCGAAATGAAAGATGTCGCCTTTGCATATGGCGACCGCCCGATTCTGAAGAACATCAATTTCAGCATTCCGCAAGGCAATTTTGCTGCCGTAATGGGCGGTTCGGGCAGCGGCAAAACCACGCTGATGAGGCTGATTACAGGACAGATTCGTCCGCAGTCCGGGCAGGTTTTGATTGAAGGACGGGATTTGGCGGGCTTTTCGGCTGACGAGTTGTATGAACACCGCCGCCGTATGGGCGTGTTGTTCCAGCACGGCGCGCTGTTTACCGATTTGTCTGTATTTGACAATATTGCTTTTCCGATGCGCGAACTGACGCAACTGCCGGAAGCGGTGATTCGAGATTTGGTTTTGTTGAAACTGAACGCGGTTGGTCTGCGCGGCGTGGAAAACCTGATGCCGTCTGAGTTGTCCGGCGGGATGTCGCGCCGCGTCGCGCTGGCACGCACGATTGCGCTCGACCCCGAAATTATGTTGTACGACGAACCGTTTACCGGCCTCGATCCGATTTCGCTGGGCGTGATTGCCCACTTAATCAGCCGCGTCAACAAGGCGTTGCGTTCCACCAGCGTTATGGTCACGCACGACATTGAAAAATCTTTGGAAATCGTCGATCAGGTGATTTTCTTGGCGCACGGAGAAATTATGTTCTCCGGCTCGCCGCAGGAAATGCGCGAACTGGATTCGCCTTGGGTGCGCCAGTTTGTCGGCGGGCTGGCAGACGGCCCCGTAGCATACCGTTATCCGGCGCAAACGTCGTTGCATCAGGACCTGTTGGGATAAATGAGTTGATGCCGTCTGAAACCGTTGAACTTTACATATAGAAATTTATGAATTTTATCCGTTCTGTCGGGGCAAAAACCCTCGGCTTTATTCAATCCCTCGGCAGTATTACGCTGTTTCTGCTGAACATTCTGGCGAAGTCCGGTACGGCTTTCGTCCGTCCTCGCCTGAGCGTGCGCCAAGTGTATTTCGCCGGTGTGCTGTCGGTGCTGATTGTTGCCGTTTCGGGGCTGTTTGTCGGTATGGTCTTGGGTTTACAGGGCTATACGCAGTTGTCGAAATTCAAATCCGCCGATATTTTGGGCTATATGGTTGCGGCTTCGCTGTTGCGCGAACTGGGTCCGGTGTTGGCGGCGATTTTGTTTGCCAGCAGCGCGGGCGGTGCGATGACCAGCGAAATCGGTTTGATGAAAACGACCGAACAGCTCGAAGCGATGAACGTGATGGCGGTAAACCCTGTCGCCCGCGTGGTTGCGCCGCGCTTTTGGGCGGGCGTGTTTTCCATGCCGCTTTTGGCTTCGATTTTCAATGTGGCGGGCATTTTCGGTGCGTATTTGGTCGGTGTAACCTGGCTGGGCTTGGACAGCGGCATTTTCTGGTCGCAAATGCAGAACAATATCACGATACATTACGATGTAATCAACGGTCTGATTAAATCCGCCGCGTTCGGCATGGCGGTAACGCTGATTGCCGTGCATCAGGGCTTCCACTGCGTACCGACTTCGGAAGGCATTTTGCGCGCCAGCACGCGTACGGTGGTTTCGTCCGCCCTGACGATTTTGGCGATCGACTTTGTGTTGACCGCGTGGATGTTTACAGATTGACAGGCCGTCTGAAAACGAAACAAAGAACATTGGATATTCAAGGAACTTTAATGAAAAAGAATGTATTGGAATTTTGGGTCGGACTATTTGTCCTGCTCGGCGTGGCGGCGGTTGCCTTTCTCGCTTTCCGCGTGGCGGGCGGCGCGGCGTTCGGCGGTTCGGACAAAACTTACGCCGTTTATGCCGATTTCGGCGACATCGGCGGTTTGAAGGTCAATGCCCCCGTCAAATCCGCAGGCGTATTGGTCGGGCGCGTCGGCTCCATCGAGCTTGACCCGAAATCCTATCAGGCGAAAGTCCGTCTCGATTTGGACAGCAAATATCAGTTTAGTAGCGACGTTTCCGCGCAAATCCTGACTTCGGGACTTTTGGGCGAGCAGTACATCGGGCTGCAGCAGGGCGGCGACACGGAAAACCTTGCTGCCGGCGACACCATCTCCGTAACCAGTTCTGCAATGGTTCTGGAAAACCTTATCGGCAAATTCATGACGAGTTTTGCCGAGAAAAACGCGGCGGGCGGCAACGATGCTGCAAAAACCGCCGAATAAACGTACAACACCATATTTATACTAGGACACTGAATCATGAAAAAAACCTCCCTTATCGGCGCACTGTGCATCGGTATTTTGAGCATCGGTATGGCGGTTGCCGCACCTGCCGACGCGGTAAGCCAAATCCGTCAAAACGCCACTCAAGTATTGAGTATCTTAAAAAACGGCGATGCCAACACTGCCCGCCAAAAAGCCGAAGCATACGCAACCCCTTATTTCGATTTCCAACGCATGACCGCACTGGCGGTCGGCAACCCTTGGCGTACTGCGTCTGACACGCAAAAACAAGAGTTGACCAAAGAATTTCAAACCCTGCTGATCCGCACCTACTCCGGTACCATGTTGAAATTCAAAAATGCCAACGTTAACGTCAAAGACAACCCTGTCGTCAATAAAGGCGGCAAAGAAATCATCGTCCGAGCCGAAGTCGGCGTACCCGGGCAAAAACCCGTCAACATGGACTTCACTACCTACCAAAGCGGCAACAAATACCGTGCCTACAACGTCGCCATCGAAGGCGCAAGCCTGGTAACCGTGTACCGCAACCAATTCGGCGAAATTATCAAAGCCAAAGGCATAGACGGGCTGATTGCCGAGTTAAAGGCCAAAAACGGCAGCAAGTAATCCATAAGCCATGCCGCTAGACTGAAGGCGGCATGGATTTTTTCCTACCGAACACTATGCATACAGAACTCAACAACGGAACACTGCACATCGGCGGCGACATTACCGTCAAAACCCTGACCGGGGACGCATTTGAGCGTTTCCGGCAGCAATGCCGTCTGAAAGAAACCATTGCCGTCGATTTCGGCGGTGTCAAACGTGCCGATTCCGCCTGCGTGTCGCTGCTGCTCGAAGTGCTGCGCGGCTGCAAAGGCAGCGTCAGGCTGACCGGCATTCCCGAATCCGTGCGCGCGCTGTCCGAACTGTACGAAATCAAAGACTGGTTGAAATCATGAAAAAAACTGCTTACGCCGTCCTCCTGCTGATCGGGTTCGCTTCCGCCCCTGCATTTGCAGAAACCCGCCCCGCCGACCCTTATGAAGGCTACAACCGCGCCGTTTCCAAATTCAACGACCAAGCCGACCGCTACATTTTCGCCCCTGCCGCGCGCGGCTACCGCAAAGTTGCGCCGAAACCCGTCCGCGCCGGCGTGTCCAATTTTTTTAACAACCTGCGCGACGTGGTCAGCTTCGGCAGTAACATTTTGCGCTTGGATATCAAACGCGCAAGCGAAGACCTTGTCCGTGTCGGCATCAATACCACTTTCGGTTTGGGCGGGCTCATCGACATCGCCGGCGCGGGCGGCGTTCCCAACAATAAAAACACCTTGGGCGACACGTTTGCCTCGTGGGGATGGAAAAACAGCAATTATTTCGTGTTGCCCGTCTTAGGACCGTCCACCGTCCGCGACGCGCTCGGCACGGGCATTACCTCTGTTTATCCGCCCAAGAATATCGTCTTCCGCACTTCCGCAGGGCGTTGGGGAAGCTCTGCCGCTGCCGCCGTCAGTACGCGCGAAGGCCTGCTCGATTTGACCGACAGTCTGGACGAAGCCGCCATTGACAAATACAGCTACACGCGCGACCTCTATATGAAAGTCCGTGCGCGGCAGACCGGTGCAACACCTGCCGAAGGTACGGAAGATAACATCGATATCGACGAATTGGTCGAAAGTGCCGAAACCGGAGCGGTGGAACCCGCCGTTCACGAAGATTCCGTATCCGAAACACAGGCAGAAGCAGCAGGGGAAGCCGAAACGCAACCCGGAACACAACCCTAAAGCCATGCCGTCTGAAAATCCGTGTTCAGACGGTATTCCCTTCTGTCGGAACGGACAGTCCGACACTACAGATTGGGCTATAATCCCTTTTTTGCGCATACCGCGCGACAGCAAAGGAAAAACCATGTACGAAGTCAACCGCAGCGTATTCGTTCTCATCCCTTTAGAACCTTTTTGGAACTGGCTGCAAACCCTGCCGGGCAACCACCTCGACGGACTGACCCTCGAAGACATCCAAGCCGATGCGAATTCCTACCTTGTCCGCCCGTGCGAAACCGCCGACGAAGTATGGGACGAAATCGAAGCCCGTTTTGAAGACATTTTCGCCGCCGAACTTGCCGACTGGTGCGAAGACGAACGCGAGTGGCCCGCACTCGATGCCGACATTTTCAACGAATGGTTCGACATCCAGCTTTCTACCGTCATTACCGACCTCGAACACGAACCGCTTGCCCGCGAAGCCTTCCAACCCATCAACCTCAACTGATGAAGCTGACCGTCCGCAACTACCATCTCGACGGCTACGGCCATGTCAACAATGCGCGCTACCTTGAATTTCTCGAAGAAGCGCGCTGGGCGTTTTTTGAAGAACGCGGACTGCTGCACGAGTTGGCAGATCTCATACTGATTGTCGCCCGCATCGACATCCGATACAGCCGCCCCGCCGTCGAAGGCGACGTATTGCAGTTTTCATGCCGTCTGAAAACCCCCGGCACGCGGCGCATTGTGCTGACCCAGACGATTACACTGCCAAACGGCAAAACCGCCGCAGAAGCCGACATCACCCTGATGCCCGTCCACGCCGCCGCACAACGCACCGTCAGCCTGCCCGCCACCCTTGCCCGCGCACTGGAAGCCTTGTCCGAATGAAAAAAATACTCACCGCCGCCGCCGTCGCACTGATCGGCATCCTCTTTGCCATCGTCCTCATCCCCGACAGCAAAACCGCGCCCGCCTTCTCCCTGCCCGACCTGCACGGAAAAACCGTTTCCAACGCCGACCTGCAAGGCAAAGTAACCCTGATTAATTTTTGGTTTCCCTCCTGTCCCGGTTGCGTGAGCGAAATGCCCAAAGTCATCAAAACGGCAAACGACTACAAAAATAAAGATTTCCAAGTCCTTGCCGTCGCCCAGCCCATCGATCCGATAGAAAGCGTCCGCCAATATGTCAAAGACTACGGTTTGCCGTTTGCCGTCATGTATGATGCGGATAAAGCCGTCGGACAGGCGTTCGGCACACAGGTTTACCCGACTTCCGTCCTTATCGGCAAAAAAGGCGAAATCCTCAAAACCTATGTCGGCGAACCCGATTTCGGCAAACTCTACCAAGAAATCGATACTGCGCTGGCACAATAGCGATGCCGTCTGAAGCGAAAAAAAAGCAGGAACGATGTTCCTGTTTTTTCAGATCATCCGCCCCGACACGTTCAGACGGCATTCAACCTTCCGGCAGATTCTTTTTCACCGCTGTCGGATTGCCTGCCGCCAAAGAGTAGGGCGGAATGTCTTTTGTAACCACCGCGCCTGCGCCCACGACCGAACCGCGTTCGACGGTTACGCCCGCCATCACAATCACCCTGCGCCCCAGCCGGACATTGTCCTCCAACGTAATCGGACGGATTTCCGTGTAGCCCTCAAAGCGTTTGTTTTCACGGTCAAACTTGTGGTTGGTCGAATAGAACAGGCATTCTGGCCCCATCATCACAGTTTGCCCCGATGCCCGAGCCGTCGCCCAAAACCGTATCCGGAAACACATACGCCCCGCGTTCGATATTGACCCCGCGTCCAATATGCGGAGAAATCCGCCGTGCCAGAAAACCGCGCACCCGTCTGCCGACGATACCGATGCCGCGCATATGTGACGGCGGCAACACCGAACCGGCAAAACGCAGCAGCAGGAAAAAGAATTTTGATCCCATCAAACCTCCCTCAAAAGAACTTTTTGCATTTTATCGAATATCCTCTTGACGAAACAACAGAAAATAGCGAGAATGCCGAGCTTGTCTGAAGCATAGGTACATCCCCTATGCCCGCTTTTTTGAAAGGAAATCAAATGAAACAAGGTATTCACCCGAACTACCACGAAGTCAACGTTACCTGCTCTTGCGGCAACAAATTCGTAACCAAATCCGCGATGGAAAAAGAAAACTTCAATATCGAGGTTTGCTCCCTGTGCCACCCGTTCTATACCGGCACCCAAAAAATCGTCGATACCACCGGCCGCGTGGACAAATTCAACAACAAATTCGGCAACCTGTTCAAACGCTGATTGCCGCTTTGCAAAAAGACTGCCCCGTGCAGTCTTTTTTGTTGCCGGTCTTTTTGTGTCTGATGCCGTCTGAAGCAGTCTCTGCACGACCTTTGTGCGAATATTTGCTACACTTGGCAATCCGTCCATTTCTTCTCACGCTTATGCTGACCTATACCCCACCCGATGCCCGCCCGCCCGCCAAAACCCGCGAAAAACCGTGGCTGCTGCTGTTGATGGCGTTTGCCTGGTTGTGGCCCGGCGTGTTTTCCCACGATTTGTGGAATCCTGACGAACCTGCCGTCTATACCGCCGTCGAAGCACTGGCAGGCAGCCCCACCCCTTTGGTTGCCCATCTGTTCGGTCAAACCGACTTCGGCATACCGCCCGTGTATCTTTGGGTTGCCGCCGCGTTCAAACATTTGCTGTCGCCGTGGGCTGCCGACCCATACGATGCCGCACGCTTTGCAGGCGTGTTTTTCGCTGTTGTCGGACTGACTTCCTGCGGCTTTGCCGGTTTCAACTTTTTGGGCAGACACCACGGGCGCAGCGTTGTTTTAATCCTTATCGGCTGTATCGGGCTGATTCCGACCGTACACTTTCTCAACCCCGCCGCCGCCGCCTTTGCCGCCGCCGGACTGGTGCTGCACGGCTACTCGCTGGCACGCCGGCGCGTGATTGCCGCCTCTTTCCTGCTCGGTACGGGTTGGACGCTGATGTCGCTGGCGGCAGCTTATCCCGCGGCATTTGCCCTGATGCTGCCCCTGCCCGTGCTGATGTTTTTCCGTCCGTGGCAAAGCAGGCGTTTGATGTTGACGGCAGTCGCCTCGCTTGCCTTTGCCCTGCCGCTGCTGACCGTCTATCCCCTGCTCTTGGCAAAAACGCAGCCCGCGCTGTTCGCGCAATGGCTCGACTATCACGTTTTCGGTACGTTCGGCGGCGTGCGGCACGTTCAGACGGCATTCAGTTTGTTTTACTATCTGAAAAACCTGCTTTGGTTTGCACTGCCCGCGCTGCCGCTGGCGGTTTGGACGGTTTGCCGCACGCGCCTGTTTTCGACCGACTGGGGGATTTTGGGCATTGTCTGGATGCTTGCCGTTTTGGTGCTGCTCGCCTTCAATCCGCAGCGTTTTCAAGACAACCTCGTCTGGCTGCTGCCGCCGCTTGCCCTGTTCGGCGCGGCGCAACTGGACAGCCTGAGGCGCGGCGCGGCGGCGTTTGTCAACTGGTTCGGCATTATGGCGTTCGGACTGTTTGCCGTGTTCCTGTGGACGGGTTTTTTTGCGATGAATTACGGCTGGCCCGCCAAGCTTGCCGAACGCGCCGCCTATTTCAGCCCGTATTACGTTCCCGACACCGATCCCATTCCGATGGCGGTTGCCGTACTGTTCACACCCTTGTGGCTGTGGGCGATTACCCGCAAAAACATACGCGGCAGGCAGGCGGTTACCAACTGGGCGGCAGGCGTTACCCTGACCTGGGCTTTGCTGATGACGCTGTTCCTGCCGTGGCTGGACGCGGCGAAAAGCTACTCGCCCGTCGTCCGGAGTATGGAGGCATCGCTTTCCCCGGAATTGAAACGGGAGCTTTCAGACGGCATCGAGTGTATCGGCATAGGCGGCGGCGACCTGCACACGCGGATTGTTTGGACGCAGTACGGCACATTGCCGCACCGCGTCGGCGATACCCATTGCCGCTACCGCATCGTCCGCCTGCCCCAAAACGCGGATGCGCCGCAAGGCTGGCAGACGGTCTGGCAGGGTGCGCGCCCGCGCAACAAAGACAGTAAGTTCGCACTGATACGGAAAACCGGGGAAAATATATTAAAAACAACAGATTGAGCCGAATTTCTGGATTAAGTGCCGGAAATCGCGTATAATTGCGCGATTAAACCTTTATAAATCAGCCGTTTTGCAGGCATCACACAGGAGCGACAATTATTATGATGACCCTCTATTCCGGCATTACCTGCCCCTTCAGCCACCGCTGCCGCTTCGTTTTGTACGAAAAAGGTATGGATTTTGAAATCAAAGACGTCGATATTTACAACAAACCCGAAGACCTCGCCGTCATGAATCCGTATAACCAAGTCCCCGTGCTGGTCGAGCGCGATTTGGTGCTGCACGAGTCCAACATCATCAACGAATACATCGACGAACGCTTCCCCCATCCGCAGCTTATGCCCGGCGATCCCGTTATGCGCGGCCGGGGGCGGCTGGTGCTGTACCGTATGGAAAAAGAATTGTTCAACCACGTCCAAGTTTTGGAAAACCCCGCCGCCACCAACAAGGAACAGGCAAAAGCGCGCGAAGCCATCGGCAACGGCCTGACTATGCTTGCCCCTTCGTTCAGCAAAAGCAAATACATCCTCGGCGAAGATTTTTCTATGATTGATGTCGCCCTTGCCCCGCTGCTGTGGCGGCTCGACCACTACGATGTCAAACTGGGCAAAAGTGCCGCGCCGCTGCTCAAATACGCCGAGCGCATCTTCCAGCGCGAAGCCTTTATCGAAGCACTGACACCCGCCGAAAAAGCCATGCGCAAATAAGCTCGGAATGCTTGCAAAACCCGCCGTTTTGCAGGCATTTTCACATTCAGGCACACCACACGGAACCCATTATGCCCACTTCCACCAAACCCTACATCCTCCGCGCCCTCTGCGAATGGTGCAGCGACAACAGCCTCACGCCGCACATCCTTGTCTGGGTCAACGAACACACGCGCGTTCCCATGCAGTACGTCCGCGACAACGAAATTATGCTCAACATCGGCGCGACCGCCACGCAAAACCTTCAAATCGACAACGATTGGATCAGCTTTTCCGCCCGCTTCGGCGGACAGGCGTACGATATATGGATACCTGTCGGACACGTCCTCAGTCTTTTCGCACGGGAGACCGGCGAAGGTATGGGGTTTGAATTGGAGGAGTACCGCCCCGATACGCCGCCTGAAAACACTTCTGCCGAAACCGCGCCCCGACCCGCCAAAAAAGGCTTGAAATTGGTCAAATAAATCTATGCCGTCTGAACGGAATCGTGTTTCAGACGGCATTTTGTCCGATGGGGCGCAAACGGAATCCGTTTGTCGGCAAAACCCGTTTCGTGCATCGAAACCGCGTTGCCCCTGCCGATTCGATATTGGGACATTATTGCATCAGCATCAGAGCGCAATTATGGTGCAGCTAACCAAGCGATAGAGCAGCAACGCCAAGCAGAGCAGCAGATACAGCGGTAGAAGCAGAGTATAGGTTTGGGTATTGGATAGAGAGAATTACATAATAAGATAAAAAATAAATCCCAGTACTGTAATTACTAAAACGGTTAAAAAGTTTTTTAGTTTTCTCTTTATACCATTTTCTTTCCAAGGTTTGAACTCTGTTAAATCAACAATGAAATCAACAATTGAGTCAAAAAGTGCTGAAAAAAAATTCATCAAATACTCCTGTGGAAAACCCTGTTGCTAGTAGCAACAGGGTGTCAGATTGTTACAGACCCATCAAGGTCATTGTAACAGGAGAACGCCAACGAGCAGCGGCAGTTGCTGCGCATGAGCGTGTTGCAAAATTTTTATAAATATCATCAAACCATGAAAATGCCGTCTGAACCTGCGATACGGGCTTCAGACGGCATTTTGTCCGATATTCGGGCAATCAGGCGGTCAGTACGGCTTTCAGGATTTTGTTGACTTCGCCCATATCGGCTTTGCCGGCGAGACGGGTTTTCAATACGCCCATCACTTTGCCCATATCCGCCATACCTGCCGCTCCGGTTTCGGCAACGGCGGTATCGACCGCAGTACGGATTTCGCCGGCGGAAAGCATTTGGGGAAGGTAGCGGTGCAGTACCTCGATTTCGGCGTTTTCTTTGTCTGCCAAATCCTGACGGCCGGCTTCAGTGTAGATTTTCGCGCTGTCTTTGCGCTGTTTGACCATTTTGGTCAGGATGGCGGTGATTTTGGCATCGTCGGCTTCGGTGCGTTCGTCCACTTCAAACTGTTTGACGGCGGCGTTGATGAGGCGGATGGTGCCGAGGGAAACTTGGTCTTTGGCGCGCATCGCGGTTTTCATGTCTTCGGTAAGGCGGATTTTCAGGCTCATGATGTCCTCGCTGGGATGTCGGATGGAAACGGCGGGTTTCGATGCCGTCTGAAAAGCAAAACACACCGCAGAGCAGGTTTTGCGGTGTGTCCTCATATCACAGGGCTGACCTGTAATTTGTACTTGAACGTTTAGTACATTTTGGGCGGCAGCTGTTGGCTGCGCAGGCGTTTTTGCAGGCGTTTTACGGCTGCCGCTTTTTTGCGTTTGCGTTCGGTAGTCGGTTTTTCGTAGGCTTCGCGGGCGCGCAGCTCGGTCAGCAGGCCGGTTTTTTCTACGGCACGTTTGAAACGGCGCATAGCGACTTCAAATGGTTCATTCTCTTTTACGCGGATTGCAGGCATTTTATTTCCTTTAATAAATTCGGTTGTTTCATCTGCCCATCATATCAGTGGAAAGGGTAGGGCAGACGGTGTTGAAGGTTTACCGTATCGCTGTGCCTTGCGGCGGCGGGATACGCGCCGTGACGGAAACATCACCTCCTAACGGGTCGGCTTGTGCCGTGTCAAGCTGCTTGAAAAAGCAGGAAAAACAATTTTCGGATTGTCTTATATTTATGGTTCGCCGTCAATGCCGTTCGGGATAAAAATGCCGTCTGAAAGGCCGGGCGGGTTTCAGACGGCATCGGTACGTCAGCGGGCGGGGACAATGCCCATACGCTGTTTGAGCGGGATGTGCGGCGCGCCGAAGAGGCTGGCGTAGTAGGCGGCATTGGTCATCACTTTTTTGACATAGTCTCGCGTTTCGGAAAACGGGATGGTTTCGGCATATACCGCACCCTCAAGGGGGATATCCGCCTGCCATCGGCGCGCCCTTCCGGGGCCGGCGTTATAGCCTGCGGTAGCGAGGACTTCGTTGTTTTGCAGGCGGCGTTTGGTGTCCGCCATATACCACGTCCCCATACGGATATTGCCGTCGGCGGTGTAAAGTTGTGCGGTATCCATACCGATTTTGCCGGCGATTTCGCGCGCGGTGGCGGGCATAACCTGCATCAGCCCCTGCGCGCCTACGCCGGATTGCGCGCCCATAACGAAGCGGCTTTCCTGACGAATCAGCCCGTAAACCCAAGCCGGATCGACATCGGCATTTTGCGCGTGGCGGATTACCGTGTCTTTAAACGGCGAAATATAGCGCAATGTGTAGTTGAGTTTGCGGTCGGTGCGTTCCGCGCTGTTGACCGCCATATCGTAAAAACCGTAGTCGAACGCGGTTTGCGCGGCGGTCAGCAGCTTGTCTTCGTCGAAACCGCGTGTGGCAAAACGCCATTCCGCCTGAGCCTGACGGCGCATTTTCGCATCGCCGGCGGTTCGGCTGTTTTGGAACAATACCAGTGCGCGTTTGACTGCACCGTCTTCCGCCATACGGAGGATGCTGTTTGTGTCGGCATCAGGCACATTGTTGCGCGTATCGATTTTGCGCCCCAACTCTTCTCCTGCCAGTACGGCATAAAAATTCCTGCCCGTCGCTGCCGCCTGTTTGTAGAGTTTTTCCGCCTCTTGCGTGTTGCCCGTTGCGGCGCGGCTGCGTGCCAGCCAGTAGAGCCAGGTCGGGCTTTTTTGCAGTTTTTCGGGCATATGCGAGATAACGGAGGCCAGCTCGTCCCAACGTTGGGCGCGCAAGGCGGCGCGGGCGTACCACTCGATTTGGTCGTCGGTCAGTTGGCGGCGGTCGGAAACTTTGCCGTAATAGTCCAAGGCGGCAGGCACATTGAGGCTTTGCGACTGATAATGCCCCAATACGCCCCACGCGAAACTGCGTTGTTCGGGGCTTAAACCGCTTTCCATTTCGGACAGCAGGGCGGCGGCATTTGGCGATTTACGCGCCTCTTTGCCGATGACGTTCAACAGGGCGTATTCGCGCGAACCTTGTGTGCTGCCGTCAAACGGGCTGCCCAATGCGGCGGCAAGGTTGCGTGCGTCTGTGGTTTGGCTGTTGGCCAACAGTCCGCGAACGCGCCTCCAGGCATTGTTGCCGTCCAACAAGCCGGATGCGGCTGCCTGTTCCAACAGTTTGGTGCAGCCCGAAGACAGTTTGCCCGTATTTTTGACCAGTTCGGCGGCACGCGTATAGTCGTTGCGGCTCGAATCGGCGTAGCATTCGACTTCTTGGGCGCGCCCTGCCGGTTCGAGTTTGGCATATTCCTGTGCAAACAGCGTCCACTGTTTGCGTGCGCCCAAAGACTTCAGCCACTCGTTGCGGACATTTTCCGCCATCGCACTGTCGCCGGCGTTTTCCAAATAGGCGGCGACTGCCGCATCGTTTTTCTGTTTCACTGCATCCAGTGCGGACGGGTAGCCGCCGTAATCTGCCAGCGTTTTTCCTTCGGGTTCGGCAGGGCGGGTGGGAACGGCTGATGATTCGGCGGTTTCCATATTGTCTGCCGGGGTCTTGCCGCCGGGCGCGTTTGTCGAAGAACACGCGGCAAGCACCAGGGCCGCCAGCAGCGGCAGGGAATGCTTCATAGAGGGTAGATACATCGGATTTCCTTAAGAATCGGAACCCTGAACGGTCAGGGTTGGAAAAGACAAAATGTCGTCTGAACAGGCGTTTGCCCGAATTATATGCCGAAACTGCACCGCCTTCGGAATGTTTCCGACATAGTTTATATTTTTCAATCATTTGCTGTTTGGGTGCGAACCGCTGCCTTTGCCCGTTTCAGACGGTATAGTGGATTAACAAAAATCAGGACAAGGCGACGAAGCCGCAGACAGTACAAATAGTACGGCAAGGTGAGGCAACGCTGTACTGGTTTAAATTTAATCCACTATATTGTCCGAAATGGTTGCCCGCTTCCTGCTTCCTGCTTTATTGACAAAAAAATGCTTTCCCGATAATATCCTACGAAAATTAACCTGCCGATTTGACACAGCTTGCGGGCATAACAGCTAAAGCGTTCCGACAATTTCAGCTTTATCTTCCGCGCCCGTTGTGTCCGACATCGGGCTTTGTTGTATGGGAAAGACAATGATTATTTTGGACAAGGTTTCCAAGCATTACCAAACGCGCGACAAGACCCGTTTTGCCGCCGTCGAGCCGACCAGTCTCGAAATCCGCGACGGCGAAATCTTCGGGCTGATGGGCTATTCCGGCGCGGGCAAATCCACCCTGTTGCGACTGATTAACCTGTTGGAACGTCCCGACACGGGCAAGGTCAACGTCTGCGGACAAGAACTGACCGCGCTTGATGCCGCCGCATTGCGTCAGGCGCGGCAGAATATCGGTATGGTGTTTCAGCAGTTCAATCTTTTAAGCAACCGTACCGTTGCCGACAATGTCGCCTTTCCTTTGGAAATCGCTGGATGGTCGTCTGAAAAAATCAAAGCGCGCGTTAAAGAATGCCTTGAAATCGTCGGCTTGACCGAACGCGCCAGCCACTATCCCGCCCAGCTTTCAGGCGGGCAGAAACAACGCGTCGGCATCGCCCGCGCGCTCGCATCCAAACCCCAAGTCATCCTCGCCGACGAACCGACTTCTGCCCTCGATCCCGCCACCACGCGCAGCGTCTTGGAATGTTTGGAAGACATCAACAAACGATTCAACGTAACCATCGTCATCGTAACCCACGAAATGAGCGTCATCAGACGACTGTGCGACCGCGCCGCCCTCTTGGACAAAGGCAAAGTCGTCGAAATCGTCGAAGTACGCGGCAACCAAATCCACGCCCAATCGGAAATCGGGCGCGAACTGATTCGGGAGGACTGATATGGCAGACTTAACATTCGAACAAGCCGTTTCCACCATCGTCGGTATGAAAGGCGAAATCGTCCGCGCCTTGGGCGAAACCTTCGTGATGGTCGGCTTGTCTACCACATTCGCCGTCGTTTTCGGCACGCTGCTGGGCGTGTTGCTTTTCGTAACTTCCAGCCGCCAACTGCATTACAACAAGCCGGTAAATTTCCTGCTCGACAACCTCGTCAACCTCATGCGCGCCTTCCCCTTCGTCATCCTGATGATTGCCATGATACCTGCGACCCGCGCCATCGTCGGCAGCACCATCGGCCCGATTGCCGCCTCGCTGGTATTGAGCGTGTCCGGCCTGTTTTACTTCGCCCGACTGGTGGAACAAAACCTGCGCGAAGTCCCCAAAGGCGTGATTGAAGCCGCCACCGCCATGGGCGCATCGCCGCTTGCCATCGTCCGCAAAGTCCTTTTGAACGAAGCGCGCGCGGGCATGGTTTCCAGCATTACCGTGCTTGCCATCGGTCTGCTCTCATACAGCGCAGCGGCAGGCATGATAGGCGGCGGCGGCTTGGGCGACCTCGCCATCCGCTACGGCTACTACCGCTATCAAACTGAAGTCATCGTTTTCATCGTCGCCCTCCTCGTGCTGCTGGTCATCCTGATTCAAAGCACCGGCAACGCGTTGGCGCGGAAATTGGACAAACGTTGAACCCGAATGCCGTCTGAACGCCAAAACTCCCACCGCTATCCAAAAAATGCTATAAAATCCCCCCTGTTCGCGGCAAATGCCGTCTGAACGCCGAATCCGGACGGCAGGGTTTCCTGCCCGTCATTTTTGTTTGAAACCGCCACAACATCAGGAGAAAATATGAAAACCTTCTTCAAAACCCTTTCCGCCGCCGCACTCGCGCTCATCCTCGCCGCCTGCGGCGGTCAAAAAGACAGCGCGCCCGCCGCATCCGCTTCTGCCGCCGCCGACAACGGCGCGGCGAAAAAAGAAATCGTCTTCGGCACGACCGTCGGCGACTTCGGCGATATGGTCAAAGAGCAAATCCAAGCCGAGCTGGAGAAAAAAGGCTACACCGTCAAACTGGTCGAGTTTACCGACTATGTGCGCCCGAATCTGGCATTGGCGGAGGGCGAGTTGGACATCAACATCTTCCAACACAAACCCTATCTTGACGACTTCAAAAAAGAACACAACTTAGACATCACCGAAGCCTTCCAAGTGCCGACCGCGCCTTTGGGGCTGTATCCGGGCAAACTGAAATCGCTGGAAGAAGTCAAAGACGGCAGCACCGTATCCGCGCCCAACGACCCGTCCAACTTCGCACGCGCCTTGGTGATGCTGAACGAATTGGGTTGGATCAAACTCAAAGACGGCATCAATCCTCTGACCGCATCTAAAGCGGACATTGCCGAAAACCTGAAAAACATCAAAATCGTCGAGCTTGAAGCCGCGCAACTGCCGCGCAGCCGTGCCGACGTGGATTTTGCCGTCGTCAACGGCAACTACGCCATAAGCAGCGGCATGAAGCTGACCGAAGCCCTGTTCCAAGAACCGAGCTTTGCCTATGTCAACTGGTCTGCCGTCAAGACCGCCGACAAAGACAGCCAATGGCTTAAAGACGTAACCGAAGCCTACAACTCCGACGCGTTCAAAGCCTATGCGTACAAACGCTTCGAGGGCTACAAATACCCTGCCGCATGGAATGAGGGTGCCGCCAAATAAATCGGAAACGGTGCGTGAAAAATGCCGTCCGAACACAGTTCGGACGGCATTTTTTGAATGCGGCGGCAATTTTGCAGAAGAGGGTTTTATAGTGGATTAACAAAAACCGGTACGGCGTTGCCTCGATTTGTACTGTCTGCGGCTTCGTCGCCTTGTCCTGATTTTTGTTAATCCACTATATATCCGGCCGAACCGCAAGCACACTTTCGCCATTCCCGAAAAGGCAGAAATCCGGAAGGTTGGGTTTGCTGCCATTTCCAATCAAACAAGGACGGGCAAATGCCGTCTGAACCGTATCCGTGTTCAGACGGCATTTTTGTCCTTTAATCCGCCATTCCCTGCCATTCCGCCGAATCCGGCGTATCGATTCCGAACAGTGACAGCGCGTGTGCGACACTGTGCGCCACCACGTCGTCCGCCGTCTGCGGCTTGCGATACATCGCAGGAACAGGGGGAAACACCACGCCGCCCATTTCTGTTACCCGTTTCATATTGTCCAAATGGGCAAGGTTCAACGGCGTTTCGCGCACCATCAGCACCAGCCGCCGCCTTTCCTTCAAAACCACATCCGCCGCACGCGTCAAGAGGTTGTCGCCGAAGCCGTGCGCGATAGAGGCAAGCGTCCGCATCGAACAGGGGGCGACCAGCATCCCATCCGTTTTAAACGTGCCGCTGGCAATGCACGCCCCGATATTGCCGACAGGGTGGACAACGTCCGCCAAGGCATACACTTCGTCTTTCGCATAAGCCGTTTCCGAAGCGCGCGCCATCTCCGCCCCTTTTGACACCACAAGGTGCGTTTCGACTCCCTGCGCGCGCAAAAGTTCTAAAGCCTTCACGCCGTATTGGAAACCGCTCGCCCCGCTGATGCCGATTATCAAACGCCGTACCATCATCCGCCTTCCCATAAAACCGCCTGCAACGGCAAACCGGCTATTATAGTGAAAAAAACAGAAATCCGATAAACACGGATACAAATTGTCGGCAACACCCAATATCCGATAAAATACCCGATTTAACATCCTATCTGAATAGGCACGGGAGGGCGGTATGGCAAAAGTAAAAGTCGGATTGGGGCGCGGATTGGATTCGCTGCTCGCCAACGGCGCAGACAACAGCAGCGGCGACCGATTGACCACGGTTGCGGTTAAAGATATCCGGCCCGGCCGCTATCAGGCGCGTGTTCAAATCGATGACGAAGCCTTGCAGGAGCTGGCGGATTCGATTAAGGCGCAAGGCGTGATACAACCCGTCATCGTGCGCGAACACGGACTGTCCCGATACGAACTGATTGCAGGCGAACGGCGATGGCGCGCCTCCCAGCTTGCCGGCCTGTCCGAAATCCCCGCCGTTATCAAAACCATCAGCGACGAAACCGCGCTGGCAATGGGTTTGATTGAAAACCTCCAGCGCGAAAACCTCAACCCCATCGAAGAAGCACAAGGCTTGAAACGCCTTGCCGACGAGTTCGGGCTGACCCACGAAACCATAGCCAAAGCCGTCGGCAAAAGCCGAAGTGCGATTTCCAACAGCCTGCGCCTTTTAAGCCTGCCCGAACCCGTGCAGGAAATGCTTTACCAACGCCGCCTCGAAATGGGACACGCCCGCGCATTGCTGACCCTGCCCGTCGTCGAACAGCTCGAGTTGGCGCAAAAGGCTGTCAAAAACGGCTGGTCGGTGCGCGAAGTCGAACGCCGCAGCCAAATTGCCCATCAGAACAAACAGTCCGAACCCAAAAAAAATACTGCTTCCGACATCAGCCGCCTTAACGATTTGCTGACTGAAAGGCTGGGTGTCAACGCTGAAGTCAAAACCGTTAACCACAAAAAAGGCAGGATTGTCCTGTATTTCGATACGCCCGAAACGTTCGGCCACCTGTTGGAACAGTTGGGAATAGATTACCAGCCTTAATTTTGCGCAATATGCCGTCTGAAATATAAAGTGTAAAGAAATTGCGGACAAACTCCTCAATATCCTGTAATCATATGTAATATGTGTTAGAATAGCAGGGTTGGATTTTGGGGAGCCGCTTGTCTGTATTGGCGGCGAGTTTCACAAAGATTAACATATTGCTTGACGTAAGAAGGCTTCTAAATTATATTAGCCGCGCCTCAAATCCGAGGCGGAATCATTCTTTTTTATGAAGCAGATTATTATCCTGCAATTTGCAGTATTATCCGTATGTTCTCTAGTTTCCCTTGTTATATGGGGGTATTCGGGGTTTCTATCGGCAATCGGCGGCGGCCTGTCCTATCTGCTTCCCACGCTTGTTGCAGTTTTACTTTTAAAACTTTTCAGTGGGGATCCCTTCCTGCAAAGCAGGATGTTCGTCTTCGGAGAGATTTTAAAAGTAGTGCTGTCGCTGTTGTCTATGCTTGCCGTATTTGCAATATGGCATCAATCGCTGGTGTTCGCCCCGTTTCTAATGGGGCTGCTCGGTGTCAGCCATCTGGTTTTTTTAGTATTGTTGAGAGTGAAAGATTATGGCAGGTGAAACCATTACCGCTGCCGACTACATCAAGCACCACTTGCAGAGCTTGACCAGTTTGTCGGATGTTACTCAGGGTCAGGGACTGAAAAATATTGCCGATTTCTCGTTTATTAATCTGGATGCGATTTTCTTCGCCGCTCTGTTGGGCGTAATCGGCAGCTTCCTGTTGTGGCGTGGTGCAAAAAAAGCAACAGCAGGCGTTCCTGGACGTTTCCAGGCTGCAGTGGAAATCTTGTTCGAGTTTGTGGACGATATGTGTAAGAGCATTATCCACAATGAACAGTCTAGAAAAGCCATCGCCCCTTTGGGTTTAACACTTTTTGTCTGGATTTTCCTGATGAATGCGATGGATATGCTGCCTGTTGACCTGTTACCGTGGGTTTGGCAGCATCTGACCGGTAATCATCACGCCCTGTTGCGTGTTGTGCCTACCGCTGATTTGAATACTACTTTGGCTCTTGCCGTCGGCGTGTTGCTTATCTGTATTTATTACAATATCAAAATTAAAGGGTTCGGCGGCTGGTTTCACGAGCTGTTTAGCGCGCCGTTCGGTGCAAAACTCGCACCTGCGAACTTTCTGTTGAACTTGGTCGAGTTTCTTTCTAAAACCGTATCACACGGTATGCGGTTGTTCGGCAATATGTATGCGGGCGAATTGGTATTCTTGCTGATAGCCTTGCTTGGCGGTGCTTGGGCAGCTTCCGGCAGCGTCGAAGTAATGGATCCGATTCTGTTCGTCTTCCACATTATTGCCGGATTGGCGTGGGCGATTTTCCATATTTTGGTTATTACCCTGCAGGCGTTTATTTTCATGGCGTTGGCGTTTGTCTATATCGGACAGGCACATGATGCGCACTGATTTTCCTAAGTAGTTCGTTTTTTGTAGTTTAACCTTTGTTTCTTTAAGGAGTTTAAAATGGGTTTGATTGCTATCGCATGTGGTTTGATCGTTGCATTGGGCGCACTGGGTGCCTCTATCGGTATCGCAATGGTTGGTTCTAAATATTTGGAGTCTTCTGCTCGCCAACCTGAACTGATCGGTCCGCTGCAAACCAAGCTGTTCTTGATTGCCGGTTTGATTGATGCGGCCTTCTTGATCGGTGTGGCTATTGCCCTGTTGTTCGCCTTCGTTAACCCGTTTGGTACTGGTGCTGCGTAATCAAGGCGGAGAAATCCGTTCAGATACAGGCTTACCGTCTGTTTGATTAACCCAGATACGAAGGTTAAGTAACGTGAATATTAATGCAACCTTATTTGCGCAAATCCTAGTTTTCTTTGGCTTGGTTTGGTTTACGATGAAATTCGTATGGCCTCCGATTGCCAAAGCATTGGATGAGCGTGCCGCAAAAATCGCCGAGGGCTTGGCTGCCGCCGAGCGCGGTAAGAGCGATTTTGAGCAGGCAGAGAAAAAAGTTGCAGAACTTATGGCCGAAGGGCGTCATCAGGTAACCGAAATGGTTGCCAACGCCGAAAAACGTGCTGCAAAAATTGTAGAAGAAGCTAAAGAGCAAGCTTCTCATGAAGCAGCACGCATTGCAGCCCAAGCAAAAGCTGATGTAGAGCAAGAAGTTAACCGTGCACGCGAAGTGTTGCGCGAACAGGTTGCTTCATTGGCTGTTAAAGGTGCGGAATCTATCCTGCGTAAAGAAGTCGATGCTTCCAAACATGCAGATTTGCTCAGTGCCTTAAAACAGGAGCTGTAATCTTATGGCAGAGTTCGCAACGATTGCCAGACCTTATGCGAAAGCATTGTTTAGTCTGGCTCAGGAAAAAAACCAAATCGAGTCTTGGTTGGGCGAACTGAAAGAACTCGCAGCGGTTGTTCAAGATGAGAAAGTCATTGCTCTCATCGAGCAACCGGAAACGGGAGCTTCCGAAAAAGCAGAAACGCTCAAAGGTCTTGTCGGTATCAAAAATGTCGAATTGGCAAATTTCATTACCGTTTTGGCCGAGCAAAAGCGTTTGTTGGTATTACCGGAAATTTATGCCCAATATCAAGATTTGACCTTGATACACAACAATACGAAATCGGCAGTAATTTACAGCGCGTATGAACTCAGTTCTCAGCAGCTGGCCGATGTTACCGATATCCTGATAAAACGCTTCAACAGCAAATTGGATGTGGTGGCTAAAGTTGCCCCTGAATTAATCGGCGGCATCAAAGTAGAGGTGGGTGATCAGGTCTTGGATTTGTCCGTACAAGGCAAACTGAATGCTTTGTATGCGACTATGACAAATTAGGAGAGTTTTCATGCAGCTTAATCCTGCTGAAATTAGCGATTTGATTAAAGCCAAAATCGAAAATCTGTCCGTCAATGCAGAAGTGCGTACCCGTGGTACTGTCGTTTCTGTTACAGACGGCATTGTGCGCATTCATGGCTTGTCAGACGCGATGCAAGGTGAGATGCTCGAATTCCCCGGTAACACTTTCGGTCTGGCCATGAACTTGGAGCGCGACTCCGTCGGTGCCGTAGTGTTGGGTGAGTACGAACACATTAAAGAAGGCGATACAGTTACCTGTACCGGCCGTATTTTGGAAGTGCCGATCGGTCGCGAACTGGTTGGCCGCGTAGTTGATGCATTGGGTCGTCCTATCGACGGTAAAGGTCCAATTAACACAACATTGACTGCTCCAATCGAAAAAATTGCACCAGGCGTGATTGCGCGTAAATCGGTTGACCAACCAATGCAAACCGGCCTGAAAGCCATTGACTCTATGGTTCCGGTTGGTCGTGGTCAACGTGAGTTGATCATTGGTGACCGTCAAACCGGTAAAACTGCCGTGGCACTGGATGCCATCGTTAACCAAAAAGATACAGGCGTTATCTGTATCTATGTGGCTATCGGTCAAAAAGCATCTTCTATCGCCAACGTAGTGCGCAAATTGGAAGAGCATGGCGCGATGGAACATACTATCGTGGTTGCTGCAACTGCTTCTGAAGCCGCTGCACTGCAATACATCGCTCCTTACTCCGGTTGTACCATGGGCGAATTCTTCCGTGACCGTGGTGAAGATGCGTTGATCGTATACGATGACTTGTCTAAACAAGCCGTTGCATACCGTCAAATTTCCCTGCTGCTGCGCCGTCCACCTGGCCGTGAAGCCTATCCTGGCGACGTATTCTACCTGCACTCCCGTCTGTTGGAACGTGCAGCCCGCGTCAGCGAAAACGAAGTTGAAAAACTGACCAATGGCGAAGTAAAAGGCAAAACCGGTTCTCTGACTGCGTTGCCGATTATTGAAACCCAAGCCGGTGACGTATCAGCATTCGTACCAACCAACGTAATTTCGATTACAGACGGCCAAATCTTCTTGGAAACCGACTTGTTCAACGCCGGTATCCGTCCTGCAATCAATGCTGGTATTTCCGTATCGCGCGTAGGTGGTGCGGCACAAACTAAAGTCATCAAAAAACTGGGTGGCGGTATCCGTTTGGCGTTGGCGCAGTACCGTGAATTGGCGGCGTTCTCGCAATTTGCTTCCGATTTGGACGAAGCAACACGCAAACAGCTGCAACACGGTGAAGTGGTTACTGAATTGATGAAACAAAAACAATTCAGCACATTGAACACTGCCGAAATGGCATTGACTTTGTGGGCGATCAACAACGGTTCTTACGCAGATGTTCCGGTATCCAAAGCCTTGGCTTTCGAAGCAGAATTCTTGAGTTTCGTACGTACGCAACATCCTGAGGTTCTGGAAGCGATTAATGCATCAGGCGCAATGTCTGACGAAAGCGAAAAAGCATTGACCGAAGCCATGAAATCTTTCAAATCTTCTTACGCTTACCAAGCATAAGTATTGAGATGAAAGGAGTCTGAAATGGCAGTCGGAAAAGAGATTCTCACCAAAATCCGTAGTGTTCAAAATACCCAAAAGATCACTAAAGCGATGCAAATGGTGTCGACCTCTAAAATGCGGAAGACTCAAGACCGGATGCGCTTAGCGCGTCCGTACGCCGAAAAAGTGCGTACAGTGATGAGCCATCTTGCACAGACTAATGCCGATCATGGTATCAAACTGTTGGAGCCGCACCGCGAAGTGCGTCGTGCCGGTTTCATCTTGATTGCCTCGGATAAAGGTTTGTGCGGCGGCTTGAACGCAAACGTACTGAAAAAGTTTTTGGCGCAAGTTCAAGAGTATCAGGAACAAGGCATCGAAGTCGAAGTCGTGTGCCTGGGTAGTAAAGGTTTGGCTGCATGCCAAAGTATCGGTTTGAACGTTATTGCCAGTGCAACCAATTTGGGCGATACCCCGAAAATGGAAGCGTTGCTTGGCCCTTTGACCGAAATCTTCCAACGTTATGAGAAACATGAATTAGACCGTATCCATATGGTTTACTCACGTTTTATCAATACAATGCGCCAAGAGCCGCGTATGGAAGTTTTGCTGCCTATCGGTGAAAACGTTATTGACGACGGAACAGGTCATTCTTCATTTACTTGGGAATACCTCTACGAGCCGAGTCCTATCGCCGTATTGGAATATTTGGTTCGCCGCTATTTAGAGTCTGTGGTTTATCAGGCATTGAGCGACAACATGGCATCTGAACAAGCAGCGCGTATGGTAGCGATGAAAGCCGCAACCGACAATGCAGGCAATGCCATCAAAGAATTGCGCTTGGTGTACAACAAATCGCGTCAAGCCGCGATTACCACAGAATTGTCAGAAATTGTAGCAGGTGCAGCGGCAGTTTAATGCCGTCTGAAGCCTGAACAGGAAATTAGGATACGATAATGAGCCAAGGCAAAATCGTACAAGTTATTGGTGCGGTGGTTGACGTGGAATTTCCACGCGACGCTATCCCGCATGTTTACGATGCCCTGAAATTGGACGAGAACGGTCTGACTCTGGAAGTTCAACAACTTCTGGGTGACGGCGTTGTCCGTACAATCGCAATGGGTAGTTCAGACGGCCTGAAACGCGGCATGTCTGTAAGCAATACTGGTGCGCCAATCACTGTGCCGGTAGGTAAAGGTACATTGGGTCGTATTGTCGACGTATTGGGTACGCCTGTTGATGAAGCAGGTCCTATCGATACCGACAAGAGCCGTGCCATTCACCAAACTGCTCCGAAATTCGACGAGTTGTCTTCAACTACCGAATTGTTGGAAACCGGTATTAAAGTGATCGACTTGCTGTGTCCGTTTGCTAAGGGCGGTAAAGTAGGTCTGTTCGGCGGTGCCGGTGTGGGCAAAACCGTCAATATGATGGAGTTGATCAACAACATCGCCAAAGCGCACAGCGGTCTGTCCGTATTTGCCGGCGTGGGTGAGCGTACCCGCGAAGGTAACGACTTCTACCACGAGATGAAAGATTCCAATGTATTGGATAAAGTGGCAATGGTTTACGGTCAGATGAACGAACCTCCGGGCAACCGTCTGCGCGTCGCATTGACCGGTCTGACCATGGCGGAATACTTCCGTGATGAAAAAGACGAAAACGGCAAAGGTCGCGACGTATTATTCTTTGTGGACAACATCTACCGTTACACCCTGGCCGGTACCGAAGTATCCGCACTGTTGGGCCGTATGCCGTCTGCAGTGGGCTACCAACCGACATTGGCTGAAGAAATGGGTCGTTTGCAAGAGCGTATTACCTCTACCCAAACCGGTTCCATTACTTCCATCCAAGCCGTTTATGTACCGGCGGACGACTTGACTGACCCGTCTCCGGCGACAACTTTCGCCCACTTGGACGCGACCGTCGTATTGAGCCGTGATATTGCCTCTTTGGGTATTTACCCGGCAGTTGACCCGCTTGATTCTACTTCACGTCAATTGGATCCGATGGTATTGGGTCAAGAGCACTACGACGTAGCGCGCGGTGTACAGTCTACTCTGCAAAAATACAAAGAATTGCGCGACATCATCGCCATTCTGGGTATGGACGAATTGTCTGACGAAGACAAACTGACTGTAATGCGTGCCCGTAAAATCCAACGCTTCCTGTCTCAACCGTTCCACGTTGCCGAAGTGTTTACAGGTTCTCCAGGCAAATATGTCGCTCTGCGCGATACCATTGCCGGTTTCAAAGCCATTTTGAACGGCGAATACGATCATCTGCCCGAGCAGGCATTCTATATGGTCGGCAGCATTGAAGAAGCAGTAGAGAAAGCGAAAACCTTAAACTAAGGAGGTCGGCATGAGCGTCATGCAAGTTGAAGTGGTCAGTAGCGAGCAAAACATCTATTCGGGCGAAGCCAGCTTTGTAGTGGTTCCGACCGTTCAAGGTGAGCTTGGTATTTACCCGCGACACGAGCCGATTATGAGTTTGGTGCGGCCGGGGGCTTTGCGTTTGACCGTCCCCGGTGAGGATAAAGAGGTTTTGGTTGCCGTTTCCGGCGGTGTTTTGGAGGTTCAGCCCGATAAAGTTACCGTTTTGGCGGACGTTGCCGTCCGTAGTGCGGAAATGGATCGGGCGCGTGCCGAAGAAGCGAAAAAAGCTGCCGAAGCCGGCATCTCTCAAGCCAAAGACAACAAGGATTTGGCGGAGGCGCACAAGGCATTGGCTGCCGCAATTGCACAGCTCAAAACTTTGGACTATATCCGTTCGCACAAAAAATAAAACTTATGTGGTTTGGAAAAGCACGACCGTTTGGCCGTGCTTTTTATTTTCCGGATTTAAATTAAAAAATATTATCCATCCCCTAGTTTCCAATCGTCCCGCCTTCGAGATAAACCTATCCAAACAGCAATGGAAACAGTAAAATAAAACCTTTATTTTATCGAACAATAAGTCATGCTCACCTTCCAACAAATCATCTTCAAACTGCAAACATTCTGGGCAGACAAAGGCTGCACCGTCATCCAACCTTTCGACATGGAAGTCGGCGCAGGTACTTCCCACCCCGCCACCTGTCTGCGCGCACTCGGCCCCGAGCCTTGGTTTGCCGCCTACGTCCAACCCAGCCGCCGCCCCAAAGACGGCCGCTACGGCGACAACCCCAACCGCCTGCAACACTATTACCAATTCCAAGTCGCCCTCAAACCTGCCCCCGCCAATATCCAAGACCTCTATCTCGACTCCCTGCGCGAATTGGGCATCGACCCCAAAGTCCACGACATCCGCTTTGTCGAAGACGACTGGGAAAACCCCACCCTCGGCGCATGGGGTTTGGGCTGGGAAGTTTGGCTCAACGGCATGGAAGTAACCCAGTTCACCTATTTCCAACAAGTCGGCGGCATCGACTGCACGCCCGTACTCGGCGAAATCACCTACGGCATCGAACGCTTGGCGATGTACCTGCAAGGCGTGGAAAACGTCTATGACCTCGTTTGGGCAAAAACGCTGGACGGCAATACCGTAAGCTACGGCGACGTGTACCACCAAAACGAAGTCGAACAATCCACCTACAACTTCGAATACAGCGATGCCGACTGGCTGCTGCGCCAATTCAACGACTACGAAGCGCAAGCCAAGCGCCTGCTCGCCGAAGAAAACGCCGGCCTCGCCCTGCCTGCCTACGAGCTCGTCCTCAAAGCGGGGCATACGTTCAACCTATTAGACGCACGCGGTGCCATTTCCGTTACCGAGCGCGCCACCTACATCGGCCGCATCCGCGCGCTGAGCCGCGCCGTGGCGCAAAAATATGTCGAAAGCCGCGAAAAACTGGGCTTTCCCTTAATGAAGGCAAATGCCGCCTAAGGGGGCGACGATTTTTTACGTTCGGGCGGCCTGATATGGCAGCTGTCCGTAAACCATTATATATTTTAGGAAAATAATGCCTGTCTATTTCCGCACCCCAAGCAGGAAACGCCTGCACAAAATGAACCGCCGCCAGCATAAAAAGCTACATTTGGGCGAGTTTCAAACATTGATTTTCGGCGTTCAAGGCAGTTTGCACCAAGCTGCGGACGATGCCGAAGCGTTTGGCCGCTTTATGGACGAGCTTATCGCGTATCTTGTGGTAAACGGCTTGGAAATGGCGGGTGGGGGCGATTGCGGCGATTTTTCGTGCCTGTTTCAAAAATCCGGCGCCCGAAGCTTGGGAGAAACCGAGAAAAAGGCCATTATCTCTTGGCTGGCAGGCCGCGAAGATGTCGCCACTTTGTACGCCACCCCGCTGGTTGACGGTTTTTACGGGGATGACGGCTGGGAAAATTACAGTGAAACCTATAAACAGGCAGATTAACCAAATTCAAAGAAAGCCGAATGATGACCCAAACCCTTTTAATCGAACTCCTTACCGAAGAACTCCCGCCAAAAGCCCTGAATAATCTGGGCAACCATTTTGCCGCTTCCGTTGCCGAAGGCTTGGAAAAAGCGCAACTAATTGACGGCGCGGCCGAATTTACAGCTTATGCCTCGCCGCGCCGTTTGGCGGTTCAAGTCAAAAACGTCAAAGCCGTTCAGGCCGATCAAAAAATCGTGAAAAAAGGCCCTGCCGTGGCGAATGCTGTAAAAGACGGTGCGCCGACCAAGGCTTTGGAAGGTTTCGCACGCGGTGCGGGCGCGAAAATCGAAGATTTGACCATCGTCCACGACGGCAAGCAAGACGTGTACGCCTATGAATACGTCCAAACCGGCAAACCGTTGGGCGAGCTTTTGGAAGACATCATCAATGCCGCAGTGAAAAAACTGCCGATTCCGAAAGTGATGCGTTGGGGCAGCAGCACGTTTACCTTCGTGCGCCCCGTTCACGGGCTGATCGTGCTGCACGGCGGCGATGTCGTGAACGTCAGCGTTTTGGGTTTGCAAAGCGGCGACAAAACCTTGGGACACCGCTTCCTCTCCGACGGCGAAATCACCATTGAAAACGCCGACAGCTACGCCGCACAAATGCGCGAACAAGGCAAAGTCGTCGCTTCGTTTGCCGAGCGCAAAGCCGCGATTCAGACGGCACTGGAAGGGCAGGCACGCCGTCTGAACGCGACCGTCGCCGCCGATGAAGCCTTGTTGGACGAAGTAACCGCGTTGGTTGAATGGCCTGTGGTATTGGAAGCCGGTTTTGAGGAACACTTCCTCGCCGTGCCGCAAGAATGCCTGATTCTGACGATGCAGCAAAACCAAAAATACTTTCCGCTGCTCGACCAAAACGGCAAGCTGATGAACCGCTTCCTGTTGGTCTCCAACCTGCAAACCGAAGATCCGTCGCACATCATCCAAGGCAACGAACGCGTCTTGCGCGCTCGCCTGTCTGATGCCGAGTTCTTCTACAAGCAAGACCAGAAAGCGACTTTGGAAAGCCGCCTGCCCAAGCTGGCAAACGTGGTGTACCACAACAAAATCGGTTCGCAAGCCGAGCGTATCGAGCGTCTGCAAAGCATCGCCGCCCACATTGCCAAAGCATTGGGCGCGGATGCCGCCGCAGCCGAACGCGCCGCGCGTCTTGCCAAAGCCGACTTGGTAACCGAAATGGTCGGCGAGTTCCCCGAACTGCAAGGCACGATGGGCAAATACTATGCCCGTTTGGACGGTGAAACCGAAGAAATTGCCGAAGCCGTCGAGCAACACTACCAACCGCGTTTTGCCGGTGATAACTTGCCGAACGGCAAAGTCGCCACTGCCGTTGCACTGGCCGACAAGCTGGAAACCCTAGTCGGCATTTGGGGCATCGGCCTGATTCCGACCGGCGATAAAGACCCCTACGCCCTGCGCCGCGCCGCCTTGGGTATTTTGCGGATGCTGATGCAGTACGGTTTGGACGTGAACGAACTGATTCAGACGGCATTCGACAGCTTCCCGCAAGGTTTGCTCAACGAGAAAACGCCGTCTGAAACCGCCGACTTTATGCAGGCGCGCCTTGCCGTGTTGCTGCAAAACGACTATCCGCAAGACATCGTTGCCGCCGTACTTGCCAAGCAGCCGCGCCGTTTGGACGATTTGACCGCCAAACTGCAGGCCGTTGCCGCGTTCAAACAACTGCCCGAAGCCGCCGCGCTCGCCGCCGCCAACAAACGCGTGCAAAACCTGCTGAAAAAAGCCGATGCCGAGTTGGGCGAAGTCAATGAAAGCCTGCTGCAACAGGACGAAGAAAAAGCCCTCTTTGCCGCCGCGCAAGGTTTGCAGCCGAAAATCGCCGCCGCCGTCGCCGAAGGCAATTTCCAAACCGCCTTGTCCGAGCTGGCTTCCGTCAAACCGCAAGTCGATGCCTTCTTCGACGGCGTGATGGTGATGGCGGAAGATGCCGCCGTAAAACAAAACCGCCTGAACCTGCTGAACCGTTTGGCAGAGCAGATGAACGCGGTGGCCGACATCGCGCTTTTGGGCGAGTAACCGTTGTACAGTCCAAATGCCGTCTGAAGCCTTCAGACGGCATCGGACGTATCGGAAAGGGGAACGGATTGCAACCTTTAGTCAGCGTATTGATTTGCGCCTACAACGTAGAAAAGTATTTTGCACAAGCACTGGATGCCGTAGTGGGGCAGACTTGGCGCAACTTGGATATTTTGATTGTCGATGACGGCTCGACGGACGGCACGCTTGCCATCGCCAAGGATTTTCAAAAGCGGGACAGCCGTATCAAAATCCTTGCACAAGCTCAAAATTCCGGCCTGATTCCTTCTTTAAACATCGGGCTGGATGAATTGGCAAAGTCGGGGGGGGGGGAATATATTGCGCGCACCGATGCCGATGATATTGCCGCCCCCGACTGGATTGAGAAAATCGTGGGCGAGATGGAAAAAGACCGCAGCATCATCGCAATGGGCGCGTGGCTGGAAGTTTTGTCGGAAGAAAAGGACGGCAACCGGCTGGCGAGGCACCACGAACACGGCAAAATTTGGAAAAAGCCGACCCGACACGAAGATATTGCCGACTTTTTCCCTTTCGGCAACCCCATACACAACAACACGATGATTATGCGGCGCAGCGTCATTGACGGCGGTTTGCGTTACAACACCGAGCGGGATTGGGCGGAAGATTACCAATTTTGGTACGATGTCAGCAAATTGGGCAGGCTGGCTTATTATCCCGAAGCCTTGGTCAAATACCGCCTTCACGCCAATCAGGTTTCATCCAAACACAGCGTCCGCCAACACGAAATCGCGCAAGGCATCCAAAAAACCGCCAGAAACGATTTTTTGCAGTCTATGGGTTTTAAAACCCGGTTCGACAGCCTTGAATACCGCCAAATAAAAGCAGTAGCGTATGAATTGCTGGAGAAGGATTTGCCGGAAGAAGATTTTGAACGCGCCCGCCGGTTTTTGTACCAATGTTTCAAACGGACGGACACGCCGCCCGCCGGCGCGTGGCTGGATTTTGCGGCAGACGGCAGGATGCGGCGGCTGTTTACCTTGAGGCAATACTTCGGCATTTTGCACCGATTGCTGAAAAACCGTTGAAAAACGCCGCTTTATCCAACAGATAAAAAACAGGATAAATTATGCAAAACCACGTTATCAGCTTGGCTTCCGCTGCAGAACGCAGGGCGCACATTGCCGATACCTTCGGCAGTCGCAGCATTCCGTTTCAGTTTTTCGACGCACTGATGCCGTCTGAAAGGCTGGAACAGGCAATGGCGGAACTCGTCCCCGGTTTGTCGGCGCACCCCTATTTGAGCGGAGTGGAAAAAGCCTGCTTTATGAGCCACGCCGTATTGTGGAAGCAGGCGCTGGACGAAAGCTTACCGTATATCGCCGTATTTGAGGACGACGTTTTACTCGGCGAAGGCGCGGAGAAATTCCTTGCCGAAGACGCTTGGCTGCAAGAACGCTTTGACCCCGATTCCGCCTTTATCGTCCGCTTGGAAACGATGTTTATGCACGTCCTGACCTCGCCCTCCGGCGTGGCGGACTACTGCGGGCGCGCCTTTCCGCTGTTGGAAAGCGAACACTGGGGGACGGCGGGCTATATCATTTCCCGAAAAGCGATGCGGTTTTTCTTGGACAGGTTTGCCGTTTTGCCGTCCGAAGGGCTGCACCCCGTCGATTGGATGATGTTCGGCAACCCTGACGACAGGGAAGGAATGCCGGTTTGCCAGCTCAATCCCGCCTTGTGCGCCCAAGAGCTGCATTATGCCAAGTTTCACGACCAAAACAGCGCATTGGGCAGCCTGATCGAACACGACCGCCTCCTGAACCGCAAACAGCAAAGGCGCGATTCCCCCGCCAACACATTCAAACACCGCCTGATTCGCGCCTTGACCAAAATCAGCAGGGAAAGGGAAAAACGCCGGCAAAGGCGCGAACAGTTAATCGGCAAGATCATTGTGCCTTTCCAATAAAAGGAGAAAAGATGGACATCGTATTTGCGGCAGACGACAACTATGCCGCCTACCTTTGCGTTGCGGCAAAAAGCGTGGAAGCGGCCCATCCCGATACGGAAATCAGGTTCCACGTCCTCGATGTCGGTATCAGTGAGGCAAACAGGGCGGCGGTTGCCGCCAATTTGCGGGGGGGGGGGGGGAAAA
>NZ_CAUIXH010000009.1:0-82448 GCF_962707005.1 Neisseria basseii
TTGAACTCTGGCTGTCTAGTAATGTGGAAAATTATCCAGAAAGTGAAGGCATATTTCCTTTGCCATCTCAGTATTTATAGGGGCAACGGCCTATGTCGCTGGAAAATGAAACTATTGATGGTGGCTTCGATCATTCATATGACCCCAACAATTACAATTTCCGTAAAGGAAAAAAAGGAAATATTAATTTTGATGATAACTTAACAAAGCCCCTTTCGCTTGGTTGTCAAAGGTGGTTGTTAAGAAAAGCAATCCCCCTTTGACGGGATGCGATATATAAAGGAATGGAAAATATGGTAACGTTTTCAAAAATCAGACCACTTTTGGCAATCGCCGCCGCCGCGTTGCTTGCCGCCTGCGGTACGGCGGGAAACAATGCCGCCCGCAAGCCGGTGCAAACCGCCAAACCCGCCGCAGTGGTCGGTTTGGCACTCGGTGGCGGAGCATCTAAAGGATTTGCCCATATAGGAATTATTAAGGTTTTGAAAGAAAACGGTATTCCTGTAAAAGTAGTAACCGGCACATCGGCAGGTTCGATAGTCGGCAGCCTTTTTGCATCGGGTATGTCGCCCGACCGCCTTGAATTGGAAGCCGAGATTTTAGGTAAAACGGATTTAGTCGATTTAACCTTGTCCACCAGTGGTTTTATCAAAGGCGAAAAGCTGCAAAATTACATCAACCGAAAAGTCGGCGGCAGGCAGATTCAGCAGTTTCCCATCAAATTTGCCGCCGTTGCCACTGATTTTGAAACCGGCAAGGCCGTCGCTTTCAATCAGGGGAATGTCGGACAGGCGGTTCGTGCTTCCGCAGCAATTCCCAATGTGTTCCAGCCAGTCATCATCGACAGGCACAAATATGTTGACGGCGGTCTGTCGCAGCCCGTCCCTGTCAGTTCGGCCAGGCGGCAGGGGGCGAATTTCGTGATTGCTGTCGATATTTCCGCACGTCCGAGCAAAAATGTCGGTCAAGGTTTCTTCTCTTATCTCGATCAGACGCTGAACGTAATGAGCGTTTCCGCGTTGCAAAATGAGTTGGGGCAGGCGGATGTGGTTATCAAACCGCAGGTTTTGGATTTGGGTGCAGTCGGCGGTTTCGATCAGAAAAAACGCGCCATCCGGTTGGGCGAGGAGGCCGCACGTGCCGCATTGCCTGAAATCAAACGCAAACTGGCGGCATACCGTTATTGACGCTATGCCGTCTGAACGTGTTTCCGGAAGGCTTTATCCATAGAAAAAAATACCCGAATCCCGTACAATACGCCCCTAAAATTTTGAAAGAACAAAAGAATCATGGAAGCCGAAGTAATCAACCAGCTCAACAACACCCTGAACGATTTGGAAAAGCGCAGCGAAGACATCCGAGTTTATATGGATTATCAGGGTAAGAAAGACCGATTGGAAGAAGTTGTCGGCCTTTCTGAAGACCCTGAGCTGTGGAACGACCCGAAACGCGCCCAAGAAATCGGCAAAGAGCGCAAAATCCTCGAAGGCATCGTATTGACGCTCGACAACATCGCGTCGGGCATCGAAGACAACCGCATGCTGATTGAAATGACCGTCGAAGAAAACGACGAAGAAGGTTTTGCCGCCGTGCAGGAAGACGTGTCGGGACTGGAAAAACAGATGGCGGATTTGGAGTTCAAACGGATGTTCAACCAGCCCGCCGACCCGAACAACTGCTTTATCGACATCACTGCAGGCGCGGGCGGTACGGAAGCGGAAGACTGGGCGGGTATGCTGTTCCGTATGTACAGCCGCTACGCCGAGCGCAAAGGCTTCAAAATCGAAATCCTTGAGGAAGACGACGGCGAAATCGCAGGCATCAACCGCGCCACTATCCGAGTGGAAGGCGAATACGCTTATGGTTTGCTGCGTACCGAAACCGGCGTTCACCGCTTGGTGCGCTATTCGCCGTTTGACTCGAACAACAAACGCCATACCTCGTTTGCCTCCGTGTTCGTTTACCCTGAAATCGACGATTCCATCGAAATCGAAATCAACCCCGCCGATTTGCGCATCGACACCTACCGTGCATCGGGCGCGGGCGGTCAGCACATCAATAAAACCGACTCCGCCGTGCGCATTACCCACGAGCCGACAGGGATTGTGGTGCAATGTCAAAACGACCGTTCGCAACACGCCAACAAAGCTGCTGCGATGGAAATGTTGAAATCCAAACTGTACGAATTGGAAATGCGCAAACGCAACGAAGAGAAACAGGCGTTGGAAGAAGGCAAGTCCGATGTGGGTTGGGGCAGCCAAATCCGTTCGTACGTCTTGGACTCCTCACGCATTAAAGACTTGCGCACAGGCTACGAAGTCGGCAACACCAAAGCCGTATTGGACGGCGATTTGGACGGCTTTATCGAAGCCAGCCTGAAACAGGGTGTGTAGTTTAGGCTGTATGCCGTCTGAAGCCTGTGCCGCTTCAGACGGCATTTTTGCGTTTCGTGTTATAATCCGCGCCGCACACGGGACGGGCAGACAGTCGCCGCGTATCGCGTAAGGCATACGGGGAGGAAAGTCCGGGCTCCGCAGGGTAGAATGCCGGTTAACGGCCGGGCGCGGTAACGCGACGGAAAGTGGAACAGAAAGCAAAACCGCCGATGGCTGCTTTGGCAGCACAGGCAAGGGTGAAAAGGTGCGGTAAGGGCGCACCGCGCATTTGGTAACAATATGCGGCAGGCCAAACCCCATTCGGAGCAAGACCAAACAGAACGCAATGACGCTGCCCGCCGAGCGTTCGGGTAGGTTGCTTGAGCATACCGGCAACGGTATGCCTAGAGGAATGACTGTCCAAGACAGAACCCGGCTTACCGCCTGTCCGGTGTGCATCCGACACGCAAATGCCGTCTGAAACCTGAAATACGGTTCAGACGGCATTTTTATTTAGGCTGTGTTTTTATATTTCGTTGATGCAACACTCATTTAGTCGGACAAAATGCCTTTTACTCAATAGAACCGGTTTCCGCCCAAGCGGAAATAAGCGGTTTTTTCTTGCAAACAGACGGAATCAGACGGGTATTCAAATGACAATCGGCAGGCTGCCTTCCGGTTGGATGGAAACGGCTTAGTTTCATTATGCGGAAAAAATGCCGCCTGAAGGGTTCAGACGGCATCGGTGCGTCGGGGCGGGGCTTAGTCTGTGCCTTCGAGCATTTTGTTCAATTTGGGGACGAGCAGGAGCAGCAGGAAGCCTGTGGCTGCGCCGATGTAGAACAGCAGCCGGTAAAAGCCGATTTCGTCGCCCGCCTGATAGCCTTTTTCAAACAATACGCCGCCCAAAGTGAAGCCTAATGAAAAGGCAAGGAAATTAAGGGCGACCATTTGGGTTTTGAATAAAGGCGGTGCGATTTTGGTGGAAATGGACAGCGCAATCGGGGAAATCATCAGTTCGCCTATCGTGATGGCGAGGACAATCAGTGCGAAAACCGCAATAGGCATCGGCGTGCCGGAGGAAATAAAGGGGACGAATCCCAAAAACGACGCGCCGGTAACAAATACCGCCATAGCGAATTTCAGCGGGGTTTTGGGCTGTTTGCGCCCCATTTTTGTCCACATTGCCGCCATTATTCCGGAAAACAGGATGACCCACAGGCTTTGCATAGAGTCTTTCCAGGCGACGGGTACGGTAAACGAACCGATGGTGCGGTTGACGGTTTCGTCGAAATAGACGGTTGCTACGGTGTAAATCTGAAACCAGACGGCCCAAAACATACAGATGGTCAGGAAAAGCGGGATGTAGGCGATGATGTGCCGTTTGTTGTCGGAACTGACGCGGGGGTTGGTCAGCAGGCGGGCGAAATAGGCGATGACGGCAAGGATGACGGTAGATAAGAGGATGCCGGAGAAATTGTCGAGGTTGACAAGCCCGGTTTTGATGGCGGTTGCAAGTGCGGCGATGAGGGTGATGCCGACGGCGGCCGCAGTTTTGCCCTGTCCTTTTGAAAGCGGATGGGGGACGGTGGGGTGGGGCAGGTTTTTACGTCCCAAGGAATAACGCCACAAGCCGAATGCCATACCGACCGCCGCCGCGCCGAAACCATAATGGAAACCGATGTTTTCCTGCAGCAGGCCGGTCAGCAGCGGGCCTAAGAAGCCGCCGATATTGATGGCGATGTAGAAAATGGAAAATCCCGCATCGCGCAGCGGGCGCATTTCGTCTTGTTCGTATAATGCGCCCACCATAGAACTGGCCGTGGATTTCACGCCGCCGCTGCCCAATGCGATGAATATCAGCCCAATTAAAAGGCCGTACAGACCCGGTGCTGCGGCAAGGACGATGTGTCCGAGCATCACGACGATGCCCGAGAGGAAGAGGGTTTTTTCCGCACCCCATACGCGGTCGGCAAACCACGCGCCCAAAATGGTGGACAGGTACACGCTGCCGCTGTATGCGCCGACAATGCCGCCGGCGAGGGTTTTGTCTATGCCCAAGCCACCTTTGTCAGCGGTGTAATAGAGGTAAATCAGCAGGATGCCCTGCATTCCATAAAATGAAAAACGTTCCCACAATTCGATATGGAAGAGGGTGGAAAGCTGGAAGGGATGGCCGAAGAATGTTTTTTCTCCGGTGCGGGCGGGATGCCGGGACATAAAGGTTCTCCTAAAAGATTTTCTCTCAATGCCGTCTGAAACGGATGCGGACGGCGGCGGTGTTTTTTGTATGAAAATCGGTTTTTAACCGATATTTTCATTCTTTGTCAAACGATGCGCTGCCGTTTTTGCGGACGGATGTTTTATATTTGTTTTGATTCAACGGATTGTATTTTAGAGTACGTGTTCCGATACGGCGCGGGTAAAGCCTTTTCAGTCAAGCGGCTTATCCGATAGGGCGGTTTTTACTTAGATAGAAAATCACTTCCTTATATATCCGCCACGCCGAAGGGCGCATTATAGTGGATTAACAAAAACCAGTACGGCGTTGCCTCGCCTTAGCTCAAAGAGAATGATTCTCTAAGGTGCTGAAGCACCGAGTGAATCGGTTCCGTACTATCTGTACTGTCTGCGGCTTCGTCGCCGTGTCCTGATTTTTGTTAATCCGCTATAAAGACCGTCGGGCATCTGCAGCCGTCATTCCCGCGCAGGCGGGAATCTAGACCTTAGAACAACAGCAATATTCAAAGATTATCTGAAAGTCCGAGATTCTAGATTCCCGCTTTCGCGGGAATGACGAAAAGTGGCGGGAATGACGAAAGGTTGCGGGAATGACGGTTCGGGCATTCCTTAAATTACCCGTGTATCGCTGTAAATCTTAGAGATGGCGGAATATAGCGGATTAACAAAAACCGGTACAGCGTTGCCTCGCCTTAGCTCAAAGAGAACGATTCTCTAAGGTGCTGAAGCACCAAGTGAATCGGTTCCGTACTATTTGTACTGTCTGCGGCTTCGTCGCCTTGTCCTGATTTTTGTTAATTCACTATATCGATTCTGTTCCCTTGCAGGCGGACGGCGGCGGAAAAGCAGGTTTTCAAATGTCCGGTTTGGCGGCGCGCCTTTCAGACGGCACGGCGGCGGACAGTGCCGCGCCGTCTGAAAACCGTTTATTTCCCTTTGCCGTTTCCGGCGGAGTCTTTTTTGTCCGAACCGAAGAGGCGGTCGAAACGTATGGTGTATGTCAGCTCGCCGCCCGACGAAAGGCTGCCGATACGGGCAACCGCCTGTATGGCGCGGGTCAGCCGGTAAATCAGTTTGACGGACTGTTCCGCGCTGGAAATGCCGTATTCGTAGCCGATGTAGAGTTTGCCGGTCAGTTGTTTGCCGACGGTCAGCACCTGTTCGGCGGGGTTGAGTTCGCCGGTTTGCGCGTTGCGGCTGCGCTTGCTGGTAAAGCCCAAATCATCCACCAGCCCGATGCGGTCGTTGATTTGTCCGGCAAGCAGCGCGCCTGCGGCTGCGGACAGGGCGGCATTGTCGCCGCTGCTGCCGCTGCCGGCGCGGTTGAGGATGAGCCAAGAGAGCTTGTCTTTTTCACTCATCGGTTCGTTTGCCGTCAGTGTAATGCGCGGGCTGTTGAGGCTGCCCAATATTTCCACGCCCGCACCGACGGGGGAAAGGCGGCGTTCGGCGCGGATGTTGAGGTTGGGGTCGTTGAGCGGGCCGACAAAGGAGACCGTGCCTTTGGTAATGTCCAAATCCTGCCCGTATGCCTTGTAACGCCCTTTGATGACGCGGACCGTGCCCACGCCCCGCACGCTTCCGCCTGGTTGCGCGGTCAGGGTCAGTTTGCCGCCTATGGTAACGTCCGCGCCGTAGCCGGCGAAGCGGATGCTGTCATTGAGGTCTAAAGTCAGGTTCATATTGACGGGGAGCGGTGCCGCCGCCTCTTTCTTGACTTCGCCCAATACGACGACATCGTCGCCAACGGACGGCATTGAGGATTTTTGCGAACCGAACAGCCCCTGATCCGTTTTAATCATCCCAGTAACGGATATGCCTTTTTGCGGCGAATAGCGCAGGCGGGTGTTGCCGGAAACCGTCAGGCGGCGGTTAGGGCGGGACAGGATGCGGTATTTGTCGAACACCGCGCCGATATCGACATCGGGTCCGCTGTTTTCCATACCGACCGTGCCGGAGAGTTCCGCCGTTCCTTCGTGCCGGAATTTCAGGCTGTCGATTACCCATTTTCTGCCCGCGATATGCGAACGCAGCGAGCCGTTGTCCAAGATGATGCCTTGGGTTTGGTTGCGGTAATAGAGTTTGTCGCCGTTGATGCTGCCGCCCAAGTGCGGGTCGGCGATGCTGCCGCCGAGGGTTACGGCGGCATTCAGGCTGCCTTTGACAGTTTGTCCGACCGGTAGGAAGTTGCGGAATACTTCGGCATCGGCAACGGTCAGGTTGAGCCTGCCGCCCAAAGGCGCGGTATCGAAAGAGCGGCTTTGCCCGACGGTGATGTTGCCGTTGATTTTCCCGTAGTTGCTGCTACCGTTGACAGCGGCGTTGACGGACGGAGAGCCGACCCGTCCGCCGATATGCGCGTCGGTGTTCAGGCTGCCGGTGATATTTTGTACGGTAGCGGGCAGAAAGTGCTTCAATGCGCCCAAGTCGGGAAGGGAGGCGGTAATCCTGCCGCCGAGCGGTGCATTTGCCATATTGCCGCCGAAGGCGTTGCCGATGCCCAAATCGGCGTTAATCCGTCCGAAACGCGCGCCGCCGTCAAGCAGGATTCCGATGCGGTCGTTTTGAAAGCGCGTTTTCAGGGAAAATGCGTTCAAACCTAAAGCCTGCCCGCCGGGCAATACGGCATCGCCGCTTTGTCGGTTGATATTGAGGTAGCCGCGCGCGTTGCGCCCGTAGGCGACATCCCAGTCGCCGTTTAAAACCAGATTGTGTTCGACGGGCGGTTTGAAGAAATTGTGCAACTCGGCGATGTGCAGTCCGCGTGCGCCGCCTTTTGCCGATATGCCGGTTTTTTTATCCCAGGAAAAGTGTTGCAGGTTGAGGCTGCCGCCCATTGCCTGCCAATTTGCCGCACTTGCCGCCACGCGTTCCGCACCGGCTTCGAGCGTCATACGGTTTTGCAGCTTGAGGTTGAACGCGCCGCCGATGTCGAAAACACTAATACTGCCTTTCCATAGGGTAAGTGCCTTGTTGATACCGCCTGAAGCGTCCAAATCGAATTTGAACGGTTTGCCGTTCAGCGTCATGGCAGCGTGTGTGCGGATGCGGTGTTGCGCGCCCGTGCCGTCCAGCGTCAGGCCGGCGGTATCGACGATCACCGCCCCGCCCGACAGCGAAAGGCGGCTGCCTTTGATGTCGGCGCGTATCGGGCGGCTTGTGTCGGGCGAGCCTCTGAGGGTGAAATCGAGCGAACGGATGTCTGCCGCCTTGCCGATATGCAGGTTGCGCGCCGTGCCGGAAAGGTCAGTTTCAAAGGTTCGGATGCCGCCGTCCAAATCGCCGGAAAGATGGCCGTGTATGTTTAACAAGCCTTCCAGTCCGAAACCGAAGCGGGATAAATCGGGGGCGGTGATATTGAGGTTGAGCCGGTCGCCTTTTTTACCGAAGCTGCCGTCTGTTTTGATGATGTTCTGTCCCAGCCGCAAATCGACGGCGGCGCGCGGAAGGTGGCGGGACTCGTAAATAATGTCGGCATGACCGTTAAGCGGTACACCGTTGAGTATGCTGGGGGAAAAACGCATTTTGCCTGCAAAATGCTCTTTTGCCAGTTCGCCTGCAAGGTTTATTGAGCCGTTGATATTGCCTGACGGAAGTTGCGGATCGATGCGCGAAGGGTCGAATGCGCGGGAACGGATGTCCAGCTTGAGCAGGCGGTCTTTAAACAGTTCGAGATAGCCTTGCGCGGTCAGGCTGCCTTGCCCGGCGGCGATGTTGACGGTGTCGAACACCAGTTTCCGCTGTCCGTTTGCGGGGTCGCTTGCGATGGCGAGGCTGCCGTCCGTGCGCGTCGTGCCGGTGCCGAGTTGCCAGGAGATTTTGGGCGAGGCGGTCGTGCCGCCGATGCCGATGCTGCCGTCCAACCTGCCTTTGAACGCGGTTTGCAGTACGTCTTCCGCACCGACGGAGTTGATGCCTATATTTAAATCGAGGATGTCTTTTTCAGTATCGATTTTGCCCGACAGCCTGATGCCGCCCCGTCCGAGCAGGGCGGCGGACGTATCGCCGATATGCACCGTGCCGTCCTGCCTGATGACAAAGCCGCCTACAACCTGACGGACGGGGATGCCGTTGCGGTCGGCAAAGCCGACTTTGGTGTTTTCCAAATCGAGCGAGCCTTCCAGCGCGATGCCGTCTGAAAACGACGGGATGGCGGTCAGGTCGAAATTCAGCCCGGCATCGGGCAGGGAAGGCACGAAGGCGGCCGGGTTGATGTTGAACCCTTTAACCAGCACTTCTTCCAATGTTTTATCCAATGATTCGGCAAACGGGTGGATGACGGATTTTCCCGAGAGGCGGATATTGCCGCCGTCGATCGTCAGTTCGGCGCGTACATCTTTCAGGCTGCCTTGCAGCCGCGCCGTACTGTGTATGGTTTTGCCTTCGAGTCCGCCTTTGGTGTAAATGGCGGTATCGAGGGCAAACGGTTTTTTCAAGCCGACCGAGGCCGCCCCCGACGAACTGCTCCACGGCGTGTCGGCAGCCTTCAGGTCGAGGCGGTGTCCTTTGATGTCATAACGGTATGAAGCATCCAGCCGTTCGAGATAGACGGTTTGTTTGTCAAAGGCTTTGCCTGCGCTGATTTTGCCCGTCTCGAAGCGGTCGAGATAGACGGCGGCAGGCAGGTCTATGCTGTCGGGAAGGCTGAGTGGCGGGCGTTCTTCTTTAGGCGGAGTCGGTTTGGTAACGATGGCGATGTCGCCGGCGGAAATTTCGGTAATGTGCAGGCTGCGGCGCATCAGTTCGGACGGTTTCCACGCGAAGCGGAAGCGGCTGATTTTAAGGTCTGCCCCCTCGGTTTCTATTGACCAGTTGTCGCCGTCGAAGCCGTCGAGCAGCGTGCCTTTGAGGTTTTGGGAGGAAATGTTTACGCCGAACCAGGACGGGATTTGGTACAGCCCGAAACGCAAACCGGATTCCGTACCGGCGAGCCAGCCGAGGAAACATACTGCCAAAATCAGGACAGACAGCAGTGCCGCCGACAGCTTCAGCAGCGGGCGGCGTTTTTTTGCCGGCGGGGCAGGGCGGTGTTCAGACGGCATTTTGCGCGTGCCGTTTTCGGTCGGATCGGTATCTGTCGGTGCGGTATCGGTCATAATGTCTGTTTCAAAATAGTTTGCTGCAATGCCGTCTGAAGCGGCCGTATCGGTTTAGAAACGCGTTCCCAGGCTGATGTGCCAGCGGATTTTCTTGTCGCTGTGCCCGTAGGCGATGTCGAAGGAAAACGGCGCGAGCGGGCTGAACCAGCGTACGCCCAGTCCCGAACCGTGTTTCAGCTCCATACGTTTGAAATTGGCAGCGGCATCGCCCATATCGTGGAACACCGCGCCGGACAGGGTGCGCGTAAACGGCAGTTGGTATTCCAGGCTGCCCACCAGGAGGGCGCGTTCGGGCAGGACCGATCTGTTCGGGCCGGCAAGCCCGATGCTGTCGAGTTCGTAACCGCGCACGGAAGACGCGCCGCCGCTGCGGAACATCAGCCCTGAAGGAACGTCGGCATTGTCGCGGGCAATGGTGTAACCCGCTTGTCCGCGTATGATGAACGTGCCGAGTTTTTTGTTTTCGGGCGTGAAGAAATAACCTGCGCGGGCGGAAGCGCGGATCAGCGCGGTGGAGGACAGGAATGTGCCCAAAGTCGTCCCGATTTTGCCGTCGAGGTAATGGCCGTTTTCGGGGTGCAGCACGTTGTTGAGAAACTGGCGTTTCCAAGAGGCGGTCAGCATCGTGGCGTGGCTGTTGCCCAAATCGACATCCGAGCCGGGGATTTTCCGGCCTTCTGCGAGAAACTCCGCCCCCAGCCTGGCATCAATGCCCGCGCGGTCGCGCACATACCAGATGCCGCCGGAGAAGGCGCGTTTTTCGAGGTTTTGGGTGGTCGAACGGTTGTAGGAGACGTTGCTTGTCCAGTAGTTGCCCCGATAGTTGCGCGGCTGGCTGATGCCGGCGGCAAGCGTGGTTTCGTATTTGTCCATATCCCAGACGACCGAGCCGATATAGCCTTTGTTGAAGAGGTTGTAATAGTCGTAGGCGATTTTTCCGCCCAAACCGTATTCCGAATCGAGGCGGATGCCGGTTTCGAGTTTGTGGCGTTTGACTTCGGTTACGCTGACTTTGACGGGGACGCGGCCGTCTTGGAGGCGGTCGAAGTCGGCCTGTACGGACGCGCCGGAATAATGCCCGTTTTGTTCGAGCGCCTGTTGGAAGTCGAGCAGCAGGTCGAGGTCGTATGGCGTGCCCGGTCGGAAGCGCGCCAGGCCGGAGACGATTTGTTCGGGGTAACGCTGTGTGCCGGTAATTTCAAAGTCGCCGAAGGCGATGGGGCGGCCGCTGTCCACGACGACGTTCAAATCGGCGGTGGCGGTATCGGGGTTGACGGCCGCCCGGGTGTTGCCGAGCTTGGCAAGCGGGTAGACTTTGCGCGTTACCGCGCCGAGGACGGAAGTTTTGCTGTTTTCCCAACTGTCCTGATCGAAATCGCTGCCTACCGGCTGCTGCCAGTTTTCCATCGCGTTGCGGTAGTATTCGGCGAGGTTGCCGTCTGAAAGGATGTCGCCGAGGATGGCGACGCCGACGTTGGCGATTTTGGTGCGCGGGCCCGGTGTGATGTGCACCGTATAAGCCCCGTCTTTTTCCGTCAGGCTGACTTTGCTGCTGAAATAGCCTTTGCTGCGGAGCATCGTTTTAACGTTGTCCGGCGCTTCTTCGGCGAGGAAGCCCGTCTGTTCTTTGTCCAACACTTCTTCCTGCTGCTGCGTGATGAGCGGCAGGTGTTCTTCTATCATATCTTTAATTTCACTGTCTTGCGTGTCGATGCGGACGGGGAATTTGGGTTTTAATTTGACTGATTCGGTGTCGGGGCTTTTGTTTTTGAACAATGCGAAACCCGCCGCCTTGTTTTCGGAAAGGTCGGCGGCAGGCACGTATGCGTGCGGAAAGAAAAATAAAGCCGGCAGGAGCAGGGCGGTCGGTTTGATCATCATGGTACGGGTGTCGTGCATCGGTTTGGGCGGCTTTCGATTCTAACACTGTTCGGACGGGGTTTCGAACGGCCGTTTTCGTGTTGTTCGGACGGGGCGGGACGCTTCAGACGGCATACCGCCGCCGGTATTTCGGCGGTTGCGGCCCGCCGGGAATGTATCTGCTTGTTTTAAGGTATTTTGTTTCCAATCCGCATATGGAAAACAGGCTGCGTTTCGGGATAGTGCCGGAAAATAAACGGGATTAAATAAATTTATTTTTGTCCAACAAATCAAGCCGTCGCGCCGAATGATAAAACAACGCCTGTCCGGCACCGCATAGGGCAAATCAATACACCTCAAAACACGGCTGAAAAATAAAAAAAACACAGAGAATGAGTTTTCTTTTAAAATACAACATTTTTTAACATATCACAACATATAGGAAGAATTATGGCGTTCGGCAAATCCTTATTTCATGCGATCGGCCGCGTCAGCCTGGTCAGGCAGATTGCCGCCGGTTTGACGTTGGGCATCGTAATCGGTTCGGTTTCCCCGCAACTGGGCTTGGCGGCAGGCTTGTTCGGCAGCCTGTTTGTCGGCGCGCTTAAAGCGGTCGCGCCGGTTTTGGTATTTATTTTGGTGGCGGCCACAATCGCGCAGCACCAAAAAGGCAACAAGGCGCATATCAGGCCAATTATCGTCCTTTACCTCATCGGTACGTTTTCCGCAGCCCTGACTGCCGTCATCGCCGGTATGGTTTTCCCGACGCACATTGTTTTGGCGGGCGCGGGCGATGTGTCCGCCGCGCCGCCTTCCGGCATTGTGGAAGTGTTGAAATCGCTGCTGATGAACCTGGTCGCCAACCCGATTAACGCGATTGCCAATGCCAACTATATCGGCATTCTGGCTTGGGCTTTGGTTTTGGGCGCGGCGTTGCGGAATCACGGTTCGGACGTTACGCGGCAGGTCATCGCCGATTTGGCGGAAGCGGTTTCCACCGTCGTGAAATGGATTATCCGTTTTGCCCCTTTGGGCATTTTCGGGCTGGTGTCGTCCACAATCGCGGAGACGGGTTTCGGCGCGCTGGCGGGTTACGCGAAGCTGCTTGCAGTGCTGTTGGGCTGTATGGCGTTTATCGCGCTGGCGGTCAATCCCGCCATCGTGTGGTGGAAAATCCGCCGCAACCCTTATCCGCTGGTGTTCACCTGCCTGCGCGAAAGCGGCGTGTATGCCTTCTTTACCCGTTCTTCCGCCGCCAATATCCCCGTGAATATGGCTTTGGCGAAAAAACTGGGGCTGCACGAAGACACTTATTCGATTTCCATCCCGTTGGGGGCGACCGTCAATATGGGCGGCGCGGCGATTACGATTACCGTTTTGGCTATGGCGGCGGCGCACACCCAAGGCATACAGGTTGATTTTGCCACCGCGCTGCTGTTGAGCCTGGTGGCGACGGTCAGCGCGTGCGGCGCGTCCGGCGTGGCGGGCGGTTCGCTGCTGCTGATTCCGTTGGCGTGCAGCCTGTTCGGCATCAGCAACGATGTCGCCATGCAGGTGGTTGCCGTCGGCTTCATCATCGGCGTGATTCAGGATTCGGCAGAAACGGCGTTGAATTCTTCAACCGATGTTTTGTTTACTGCCGCCGCCGATTTGGGCCGACAGAGAAACCGGGCGGAATAAACCAAGCTATGCCGTCTGAAGCCCGTTTGGCGTTCAGACGGCATATTTTTACAATTTTATGGGCATATGGCGGAAACAATACCGGCTGCCTTGAATATGTTTCAACACACAGGGCGATACATAAAGCGTCGCCCTATGAAGGAGATGATGATGTTTAAACGCAGTGTGATTGCAATGGCTTGTATTTTTGCCCTTTCAGCCTGTGGGGGCGGCGGTGGCGGATCGCCCGATGTCAAGTCGGCGGACACGCCGTCAAAACCGGCCGCCCCCGTTGTTGCTGAAGATGCCGGGGAAGAGGTGCTGCCGAAAGAAAAGAAAGATGAGGAGGCAGCGAGCGGTGCGCCGCAAGCCGATACTCAGGACGCAACCGCCGGAGAAGGCAGCCAAGATATGGCGGCAGTTTCGGCAGAAAATACAGGCAATGGCGGTGCGGCAACAACGGACAACCCCAAAAATGAAGACGCGGGGGCGCAAAATGATATGCCGCAGAATGCCGCCGATACAGATAGTTTGACACCGAATCACACCACAGCACCGAATATGCCCGCCGGGGATATGGGAAACCAAGCACCGGATAACGGGGAATCGGTGCAACCGGAAAACAAACCGGATATGGCAAATGCGGCGGACGGAATGCAGGAGGACGATCCGTCGGTAGGGGAAAATGTCGGCAATACGGCAGATCAAGCTGAAAACAATCAAGTCGGCGGCTCTCAAAATCCTGCCTCTTCAACCAATCCTAACGCCACGAATGGCGGTGGCGATTTTGGAAGGACGAACGTGGGCAATTCTGTTGTGATTGACGGACCGTCACAAAATATAACGTTGACCCACTGTAAAGGCGATTCTTGTAATGGTGATAATTTATTGGATGAAGAAGCACCGTCAAAATCAGAATTTGAAAAATTAAGTGAATCTGAACGAATGGAGAAATACAAGAAAGATGGAAAAGATAAATTTGTCGGTTTGGTTGCTACAACAGTCAAAATGGAAGGAACTAACAAATATATCATCTTCTATACGGACAAACCCCCTACCCGTTCTGCACGGTCGAGGAGGTCGCTTCCTGCCGAGATGCCGCTGATTCCCGTCAATCAGGCCGATACGCTGATTGTCGATGGGGAAGCGGTCAGCCTGACGGGGCATTCCGGCAATATCTTCGCGCCCGAAGGGAATTACCGGTATCTGACTTACGGGGCGGAAAAATTGCCCGGAGGATCGTATGCCCTCCGTGTGCAAGGCGAACCGGCAAAAGGCGAAATGCTTGCGGGCGCGGCCGTGTACAACGGCGAAGTGCTGCATTTCCATATGGAAAACGGCCGTCCGTACCCGTCTAGGGGCAGGTTTGCCGCAAAAGTCGATTTCGGCAGCAAATCTGTGGACGGCATTATCGACAGCGGCGATGATTTGCATATGGGTACGCAAAAATTCAAAGCCGTCATCGATGGAAACGGCTTTAAGGGGACTTGGACGGAAAATGGCGGCGGGGATGTTTCCGGAAGGTTTTACGGCCCGGCCGGCGAGGAAGTGGCGGGAAAATACAGCTATCGCCCGACAGATGCGGAAAAGGGCGGATTCGGCGTGTTTGCCGGCAAAAAAGAGCAGGATTGATGCTGATGCCGTCTGAAGCGCAGGTATTCATTACGGCGGGACGACGCGTTCAAATCATCAAACAAGCCCCCGAAAAAGGCGGCATCCCAAAATCCGGCACTGGAATTGCCGCGTGTATCGGCGGCATTCCGCAGCCTGCCGGGGAAACCGTCGGCAGCAGCCGGAATGCCGGGTATTTCCGCTCGCCTTTTCCGATCTGTTGAAATATGAAAATAAAGCACAGGCCGTCTGAATGTTCAGACGGCCTGTTTTTTCAACGGCTGTGTTTCAACACTCCGCCGGTTCCAACCGGCAGCAGCAGGGCGATAATGCCTTGAACCCCCGCTCTTCGGGGCGGCAGGGTTCGGGCCGGTTTGGGGAAAGGCATCGCCTTTCTGAATCGGGGCGGTACAACGGGGTGTGCCTTATGTGCTGAAAGGGCTTACGGAAACGGTATGCCGTCTGAAACAGTGGCGTTCAGACGGCATTGTGATGTTTGGGGCGCGGGTCCGGTTCAAATCCGCATCAGTTGATAAACCCGTCGTCTTTCATTTTCTTTTCGGAAAAATACTGGCCGCATACCAGCAGGGCGGCGAGGATGATGACAAACAGCCCCGCCATAGTCAGTGTGATTTTGAAGAACAATTCCGCTTCGAGAAAAGAAAACCAGAGTTGCACAATCAGCAGCAGCACCCAGCCGGCAAACAGTCCGAGACAGGCATAAACGCCGAGCTTAAACACGGTCCCGCTCCAAAATGACGACGTAGGCTTCGCGTTTGAAAAACAGCAGCATACGGCGCAAATCTTTTTCCATCGTTACGACCCGTCAGCCTTCGGGGGTTTGTTTGTTGAGGAACGCGCTGAAATTGACGGGGTTGACCTTTGCCGCGCCGAAAAACAGGCTGGACAACAGGCTTTCCTGATAAATGACGACTTTGTATTCTTTCATAGGATTCCTTTAACTAAGGGATTGCCTTTTCAGACAATCCCTTAAATTGCAGCGATGAATGCGGCGAAACTTATTGCTTATTGCCCAACTGCGGCAATACCGAGCCTTCGCCCAGCGAGAGCAAACCGCTTTGCGAGTAAATACCCAGTTTGGCACGGGTGTCGGTAATGTCGAGGTTGCGCATCGTGAGCTGTCCGATGCGGTCGAGCGGGGTAAACGCCGCACCTTCGACTTTTTCCATGCTCAGGCGTTCCGGTTGGTAGGTCAGATTGGGCGATTCGGTATTCAGAATCGAGTAGTCGTTACCGCGCCGCAATTCGAGGGTAACTTCGCCGGTAACGGCTTTGGCGACCCAGCGTTGGGCGGTTTCGCGCAACATCAAGGCTTGGCTGTCGAACCAGCGGCCTTGGTAGAGCAGGCGGCCGAGGCGCAGGCCGTTGATGCGGTATTGTTCGATAGTGTCTTCGTTGTGGATGCCGGTTACCAAGCGTTCGTAGGCGATGTGGAACAACGCCATGCCCGGGGCTTCGTAGATGCCGCGCGATTTGGCTTCGATGATGCGGTTTTCGATTTGGTCGCTCATGCCCAAGCCGTGGCGGCCGCCGATGCGGTTGGCTTCGAGGAAGAGTTCGACGGGGTCGGCGTATTCTTTGCCGTTCAATGCAACGGGCACGCCTTCTTCAAAGCGCACGATGACTTCTTCGGGTTCGATTTCGACGTTTTCGTCCCAAAAGGCAACGCCCATAATGGGTTTGACGATTTTGATGCCCGAGTTCAAAAATTCCAAGTCTTTGGCTTCGTGGGTCGCGCCGAGCATATTGGAATCGGTGGAATAGGCTTTTTCAACCGACATTTTGTAGTTGAAGCCGTTGGCAATCAGAAATTCGCTCATTTCGTGGCGGCCGCCGAGTTCGTCGATAAATTGCTGATCGAGCCAGGGTTTGTAGATTTTCAGCGCGGGATTGGTGAGCAAACCGTAGCGGTAGAAACGCTCGATGTCGTTGCCTTTGTAGGTGCTGCCGTCGCCCCAAATATTCACATCGTCTTCTTTCATGGCGGAAACGAGCATGGTGCCGGTTACGGCGCGGCCCAAAGGCGTGGTGTTGAAGTAGGCGATGCCGCCGGTGGAAACGTGGAACGCGCCACATTGGATGGCGGCGATGCCTTCGTGTGCCAACTGCGCGCGGCAGTCGATTAAGCGGGCGTTTTCCGCACCATATTCCATTGCTTTTTTGGGAATGGCATTGTAGTCGTCTTCGTCGGGCTGGCCGAGGTTGGCAGTGTAGGCATAAGGCAGCGCGCCTTTGAGTTTCATCCACAACAGCGCGGCGGAGGTATCGAGGCCGCCGGAGAAGGCGATGCCGACTTTTTGACCGATGGGGAGGTGTTGCAGGATAGTATTGTTTTGACTCATGTGGAATCCTTCGGACTAAAAATAAAAGCAGAACGAGGCAAACCGCTCTGCACATGATTTGAACTTATTATCTTATAAATAGATGAGATAATCTAGTTTGATGCCGTCTGAAAAAGCATTCAGGTTTTCAGATGGCATTTGTCCGCAATTATTGAGACGCTATCCGTAGCTGAATACAATGAAGCATGCTGCCCAAACCGAAGCAGCTGCCAAAGGCCACAACAAGTAGCCTTTTTGCCCAGTCAAACGCCACATTTCATCTGCATTGGTTGCAACAAAAAACAACCACAAAAAACCAAGTAAAATATCCGTAAAGACTGCCAGTGAAAAAATCATACGGTTTGCAGGTAAGGAGCTGAATGCGCTCAGAACAACCCATTGTATAAAAAATGTGGAAAGCGTAGCATATTTGGCGCGAAAATTGACTGCACGTTTGTCTTGATGAATTTTACGGCGAATAATCAAATACTGAACAATCAGCACAAACGCACACACAAAAAGGCTGATAATGAACATGAAAAACGCCACAATGCCGATTGCAAACATGAGTCTCTCCTATCCGTTGCACCTAATAAGCAATATTGGAACAGTAATCATGGGAAATCATGAATAGCCTTTAGGCAGAAGGAAAGATTATGAAAGACCGACAGCATTTATTCAACCTCATCATCATCGGCGACGAAATCCTGCACGGCAGCCGCCAAGACAAGCATTTCGCCTTTTTCAAATCCCTGCTCGAATCCAAAGGGCTGAAGCTCAATCAGGTGCAATACCTGCCCGACGAACCCGATTTGCTGGTCAGGCAACTGCGCCGCAGCTTTTCAGACGGCATACCGACGTTTGTTACCGGCGGCATCGGCGCCACGCCCGACGACCACACGCGCCAAGCCGCAGCGGCTGCTTTGGATTTGCCCCTCGTCCGCCATCCTGAAGCCGCCAAGTTTATCGAAGGCGTAACCCTGAAACGCGGCGAGCCGCTTGATTCGCCGGAACACGCCCAACGCCTGAAAATGGCGGACTTTCCCGCAGGCGCGGAAATTATCCCCAACCCGTTCAACAACATCGCCGGATTTTCCATCCGCGAGCATTATTTCTTCCCCGGTTTCCCCGTGATGGCGCACCCGATGGCCGAATGGGTTTTGAATACTTATTACGCCGACCGCTTCAACCAAACCGAACGCGGCAGCCGCAGCGTGTATGTGTTCGAGCAGCCCGAATCGCGCATTACGCCGCTTATGGAGCATATCGAGCAAACTTATCCCGGTGTGCGTTCGTACAGCCTGCCCAGCGTCGGTTGGACGCATTCAGACGGCACGCAGGTCAAACCGCACATTGAGTTCGGCATCAAAGCCGAAGGAGAAGCCGTCAACCTTTTGGACGCGGCGTGGGCGGAAGTGTTGCACAGCTTGGACGGATTGGGAGCAGAGCTGAAAAATCGGGTAAACTGAAAACCGTTTGCCCAAATCGGACGATATTTAAGGAAAACCATGCAATACCGAATCAGAAGAGAAAACGAAGCACCCGAAGCAAAAAATGCGGGGGAAACCTTATGGGAGCGCGACATCATGCGCGAAGTGCTGCTGTCCGCCTATCGGGACAGGCGAAGGGAGCGGATGTGGAAAAACATCTGGCGCGCCGTCAGCACCCTGATTCTGGTTGCCCTGATTGCAGGCATTTTCCAAAAAGACGAAGCCGCATTGCAGTTGACGGGCAATACGCCGCATACCGCAGTCGTCAACCTGTACGGCGAAATCGGCAACGGTGTAGAAGACCAGGTCAAAAAACTCAAAGACGGTATGGAGGCCGCCTACAAAAACCCGCAGGCAAAAGCCATCGTCATCCGCGCCAACAGCCCCGGCGGTTCGCCCGTCGTGTCCAACACCGCTTTTGAAGAAATACGCCGTCTGAAGGCGCAGCACCCCGGCATCCCCGTTTATCTCGTGGCGGAGGATATGTGCGCGTCCGGCTGCTACTACATCGCGGCGGCGGCGGACAAAATCTATGCCGACCCGTCCAGCATCGTCGGCAGCATCGGCGTTATCGGCAGCAGTTTCGACGCGACCGGCCTGATGGAAAAAATCGGCGTAAAACGCAGGGTTAAAATTGCGGGCAGCAACAAAGGCATGGGCGATCCGTTTTCTCCCGAAACGCCCGAACAGTCGAAAATCTGGGAAGAAATGCTGACCGGCATACACGGCGAGTTCATCAAAGCCGTCAAAACCGGACGCGGCGGCCGCCTTAAATTCCGACAATATCCCGACGTGTTCAGCGGTCGGGTGTACACAGGCGCGGACGCGCAGAAAGTCGGGCTAGTGGACGGACTCGGCAATATTTACAGCGTGGCGCGAGACGTGGTCAAAGCCCCCGATGTGGTGGATTACACTCCGAAGGACGATTTCGGCAGAATCTTGGGCAGACGCTTCGGCGCAGAACTCAAAGCAAGCGTTTCGGAAGCCCTGCAATCCCTCCAATAACGCTTTCCGCCGGATATAGTGGTTTAAATTTAAACCACTATACCGATGCCGTCTGAAAGGTTTTCAGACGGCATTTTTTTGCATGGTAGGGTGATATTTGTGAAACGGTAATATGAAAACAGAACGCTTGTCGCGCGGTTTGTACCGTGCCGGTCTGTACGAAGGCAGCAATAAAGATAGAAACGTTTTGTTTTTATAGGATTGGCGCGAAACAGACGGTCCGGCGTTCTTGAAATCAAATAAGAATCGTTATCATAACATGATTGTATTTATTGGGTTTTTTTGGGCGTTTTGCCGATATTTACCTTTTAATGGTTTTTGAAATTCGCTAAAATACGAAATTATTGTAGAAATTTTGTTAACGGATTTGGGTGTAACCATGTTGTCCGCTTACTTTCCCGTCTTTGTCTTTATCCTCGTCGGCCTCGCGGCCGGCGTGCTGTTTATCCTGCTCGGCACGATTTTAGGCCCGAAACGCCACTACGCCGAAAAAGACGCGCCTTACGAATGCGGTTTCGAAGCCTTTGAAAACGCAAGGATGAAGTTCGACGTGCGCTATTACCTCGTCGCCATCCTCTTTATCCTGTTTGATTTGGAGGTTGCGTTCATGTTGCCGTGGGCGGTTGTGTTCAAAGATTTGGGCGCGTACGGCTTCTGGTCTATGCTGGTGTTTATCGTCGTTCTGACGGTAGGCTTTATTTACGAATGGAAAAAAGGTGCGCTGGAATGGGAATAGAAGGCGTTTTGAAAAAAGGTTTCATCACCACCAGCGCGGATACGGTGCTGAACTATATGCGTACCGGTTCGTTGTGGCCGGTTACTTTCGGCTTGGCCTGCTGCGCCGTGGAAATGATGCACGCGGGTATGGCGCGTTACGACCTTGACCGTTTCGGTATCATTTTCCGTCCGTCCCCCCGTCAGGCCGACCTGATGATTGTGGCAGGTACGCTGACCAATAAAATGGCGCCTGCCCTGCGCCGCGTATACGACCAGCTCGCCGAGCCGCGCTGGGTATTGTCTATGGGCTCGTGTGCCAACGGCGGCGGCTATTATCACTATTCTTATTCCGTTGTGCGCGGTGCCGACCGTGTCGTGCCGGTAGACGTTTATGTGCCGGGTTGTCCGCCGACTGCGGAAGCCCTGATTTACGGTCTGATTCAGCTCCAACAAAAAATCAAGCGCACTTCCACCATCGCGCGTGACGAGTAAGGGGAGGACGATATGGCAAGCATTCAAAACTTATACGAAACCGTCAGCCGCGTTTTAGGCGATCGGGCAGGCAAAGTCATTTCAGCTTTGGGAGAGATTACCGTCGAGTGTCTGCCCGAACACTATATTTCAGTCATGACCGCATTGCGCGACCATGAAGAGCTGCATTTCGAGCTTCTGGTCGATTTGTGCGGTGTCGATTACAGCACTTACAAAAACGAAGTATGGCAGGGCAAACGCTTTGCCGTCGTCAGCCAGCTGCTTTCCGTTAAAAACAATCAACGCATCCGCGTGCGCGTCTGGGTTTCAGACGACGATTTCCCTGTGGTCGAATCCGTAGTCGATATTTACAACAGCGCGGATTGGTACGAGCGCGAAGCCTTCGATATGTACGGCATCATGTTCAACAATCACCCGGACTTGCGCCGCATCCTGACCGATTACGGCTTTGTCGGACATCCGTTCCGCAAAGACTTCCCGATTTCCGGCTATGTGGAAATGCGTTACGACGAAGAACAAAAACGCGTGATTTACCAACCTGTTACCATTGAGCCGCGCGAAATCACGCCGCGTATCGTCCGTGAGGAGAACTACGGTGGCCAATAAATTAAGAAACTACACCATCAACTTCGGCCCGCAACACCCTGCGGCGCACGGCGTATTGCGTATGATTTTGGAGTTGGAGGGCGAAACCATCGTCCGTGCCGACCCGCATATCGGCCTTCTGCACCGAGGTACTGAAAAACTGGCTGAAACCAAAACCTATCTGCAAGCCCTGCCCTATATGGACCGCTTGGACTACGTTTCCATGATGGTCAATGAGCAGGCGTATTGTTTGGCAGTAGAAAAACTTGCCGGTATCGATGTGCCTATCCGCGCCCAATACATCCGCGTCATGTTTGCCGAAGTAACGCGCATCCTCAATCACTTGATGGGCATCGGTTCGCACGCCTTCGATATTGGCGCGATGACCGCCATCCTTTACGCCTTCCGCGACCGCGAAGAGCTGATGGACTTGTACGAAGCCGTTTCCGGCGCGCGTATGCACGCCGCCTACTTCCGCCCCGGCGGCGTTTACCGCGATCTGCCCGACTTCATGCCCAAATACGAGAGCAGCAAATTCCGCAACGCCAAAGTATTGAAGCAGCTCAACGAATCCCGCGAAGGCACCATGCTCGACTTCATCGACGCCTTTTGCGAACGCTTCCCCAAAAACATCGACACACTCGAAACCCTCCTGACCGACAACCGTATTTGGAAACAGCGTACCGTCGGCATCGGCGTCGTCTCCCCCGAACGCGCCATGCAAAAAGGCTTTACCGGCGTTATGTTGCGCGGTTCGGGCGTAGAATGGGACGTACGTAAGAAACAACCGTATGAAGTGTACGACCAAATGGATTTCGACATCCCTGTCGGTGTGAATGGCGACTGCTACGACCGTTACCTCTGCCGTATGGAAGAAATGCGTCAATCCGTGCGCATCATCAAACAATGCGTTGACTGGCTGCGCGTCAATCCGGGCCCGGTCATTACCACAAACCACAAATTTGCTCCGCCCAAACGTACCGAAATGAAAACAGGTATGGAAGACCTGATTCACCATTTCAAACTCTTTACCGAGGGTATGCACGTTCCTGAGGGCGAGACCTACACCGCTGTCGAACACCCGAAAGGCGAGTTCGGCGTTTACATCATTTCAGACGGCGCAAACAAACCCTACCGCCTGAAAATCCGCGCACCCGGCTTCGCCCACCTGCAAGGCATGGACGAAATGGCAAAAGGCCACATGCTCGCCGATGTCGTTGCCATCATCGGTACGCAGGACATCGTATTCGGGGAGGTTGACCGATAATGTTATCCGCAGAATCCTTAAAACAAATTGATATCGAGTTGGCAAAATATCCTGCCGACCAACGCCGTTCCGCCATTATGGGCGCATTGCGTATTGCCCAGACTGAAAAAGGCTGGCTCGCTCCCGAGACCATCGCTTTTGTCGCAGACTATATCGGCATCTCGCCTGCGCAAGCCTACGAAGTCGCTACTTTCTACAATATGTACGACCTCGAGCCTGTCGGCAAATACAAACTGACCGTCTGCACCAACCTGCCCTGCGCCCTGCGCGGCGGCATGGATACCGGCGAATATCTGAAGAAAAAACTCGGTATCGGCTACGGCGAAACCACGCCCGACGGCAAATTTACCCTTGTCGAAGGCGAATGCATGGGCGCGTGCGGCGATGCCCCCGTTATGCTGGTCAACAACCACAGCATGTGCAGCTTTATGACTGAAGAGGCGATTGAGAAGAAATTAGCAGAATTAGAATAGATTATCCGGATGCAGCCGGGTTTGTAATCAAATTGCAACGGTTATTCCAAAATTCTAAATTGTGATTTTAAAAAGTAACAATAAAAAGGAGTGGTTGATGAGGGGGGTAATTGTCAAGTGGGATGACGAAAAAGGTTATGGTTTTATACGGATAGATGGCGGTAACAAAGAAATTTTCTGCCATATTTCCGACTTTTCCCCAAGGAACCCGCGTCCTGAGATTAACGAGGCGGTCGGTTTTGAAGTGGTTTCAGACGGCAAGGGAAGATTTTCTGCAAAACAGATACGCTATCTGAATCGGGAGCGTGCAGTTTCTCCCGGATACCGCAAGAAACATCGAAAAGACAAGGAATCTCCCACTTCGATTGTTCGGGTTGTGCTGTTTTTGTTGGTCGGTTTGCTGCTTGTTTCGGTAATCGGCTATAAGGCGTATCAATATGCGTCAGAGAAGCTGACTCCGAAACAGGAAAATACGCCGGTTAAAACGCAAGTATTGCCCGAAATAAAACGGCAGCAGCCCGACAGCAGCCCATACCGTTGCGACGGCAGGCAATATTGCTCACAAATGACTTCGTGCGAAGAAGCCAAATGGTTTGTGAGGAACTGTTCCGATACCAAGATGGACGGCGATGGCGACGGCATTCCGTGTGAAGACAAATGCGGCGGATGGTAATTTTGATTGATGACGGGAAGAACAAACGCAGGTTTGGTTCAGATTAAACGAAGACAGGAAAATGCCGTCTGAAAACAGACAAACCGTTTCAGACGGCATCAGGAACATTGAGACGGCAGGCAGCCGCAACCGATACGAAAACAAACAGGCACACCAAAAATGGCTATTTACCAATCAGGCGTGATTTTTGACCAAGTGGATACCGCCAATCCCGATTGCTGGACATTGGACGAATACGTCAAACGTGGCGGTTATACCGCCCTGCGTAAAATCCTGTCCGAAAACATCTCGCAAACCGATGTGATTGACGAAGTCAAAACCTCCGGCTTGCGCGGGCGTGGCGGTGCGGGATTCCCGACCGGTTTGAAATGGAGCTTTATGCCCCGTTCCTTCCCGGGCGAAAAATATGTGGTTTGTAACACCGACGAAGGCGAGCCCGGTACATTTAAAGACCGCGACATCATCATGTTCAATCCTCATGCCCTGATTGAAGGCATGATTATTGCCGGTTACGCGATGGGTGCGAAAGCCGGCTACAACTATATCCACGGCGAAATTTTTGAAGGCTACCAACGTTTTGAAGCCGCTTTGGAGCAGGCGCGTGCCGCAGGCTTTTTGGGTAAAAATATTTTGGGTTCGGATTTTGAATTTGAACTCTTCGCCCACCACGGCTACGGCGCATATATTTGCGGCGAAGAAACCGCATTGCTCGAATCGTTGGAAGGCAAAAAAGGCCAGCCGCGCTTTAAGCCGCCATTCCCTGCTTCGTTCGGTCTGTACGGCAAACCGACTACCATCAACAATACTGAAACGTTCTCCTCCGTTCCATTCATTATCCGTGACGGCGGACAGGCATTTGCCGATAAAGGTATTCCGAATGCAGGCGGTACCAAATTATTCTGTATTTCTGGCCATGTCGAGCGTCCGGGCAACTATGAAGTGCCATTGGGTACGCCGTTTGCCGAAGTCTTGAAAATGGCGGGCGGTATGCGTGGCGGTAAAAAACTCAAAGCCGTTATTCCCGGCGGTTCGTCCGCGCCAGTTTTGCCTGCCGATATCATGATGCAGACCAATATGGACTATGACTCGATTTCCAAAGCCGGCTCCATGCTCGGTTCCGGCGCGATTATCGTGATGGACGAAGACGTATGCATGGTGAAAGCCCTCGAACGCTTAAGCTACTTCTACTACGACGAATCCTGCGGTCAATGTACGCCTTGTCGAGAAGGTACGGGCTGGCTCTACCGCATCGTCCACCGCATCGTAGAAGGCAAAGGCAAAATGGAAGATTTGGATTTGCTGGATTCCGTCGGCAACCAAATGGCAGGCCGCACCATCTGCGCCCTTGCCGATGCCGCCGTTTTCCCTGTTCGCAGCTTTACCAAGCATTTCCGTGATGAGTTTGTGCATTACATCGAACACGGCGGGCCGATGAAGCCGAATAAGTGGTGCTAAGTTTTCAGACGGCATCCAAAAGAATGATTTATCAAATACCCGTAACTAGGAACGAACCATGTTACAAATCGAAATCGACGGCAAACAGGTATCTGTGGAGCAGGGCGCGACGGTGATTGAAGCCGCGCACAAGCTCGGTACTTATATCCCGCATTTCTGTTACCACAAAAAACTTTCCATCGCCGCCAACTGCCGTATGTGTCTGGTGGACGTGGAAAAAGCCCCCAAACCTCTGCCAGCCTGTGCCACGCCGGTTACAGACGGCATGATTGTGCGTACGCATTCGGCAAAAGCCCGAGAGGCGCAAGAAGGCGTGATGGAGTTCCTGCTCATCAACCATCCGCTTGATTGTCCGACCTGCGACCAGGGCGGCGAATGCCAGTTGCAGGATTTGGCGATGGGCTACGGCAAAACCGCCAGCCGTTATACTGAAGAAAAACGTTCCGTCGTCGGCAAAGATATGGGGCCTTTGGTTTCCGCCGAGGAAATGAGCCGCTGCATCCACTGCACCCGCTGCGTGCGATTCACCGAAGAAATCGCCGGTCTGCAGGAAATTGCGATGGCGAATCGCGGCGAACACTCCGAGATCATGCCTTTTATCGGTAAAGCAGTGGAAACCGAATTGTCGGGCAACGTCATCGATTTGTGTCCTGTCGGCGCATTGACCAGCAAACCGTTCCGTTTCAACGCGCGTACTTGGGAGCTGAACCGCCGCAAATCCGTTTCCGCCCACGACGCTTTGGGCAGCAATTTGATTGTGCAAACCAAAGACCATACCGTCCGCCGCGTGCTGCCGTTGGAAAACGAAGCCATCAACGAATGCTGGCTGTCCGACCGCGACCGTTTCGCCTACGAAGGCCTGTATCACGAAAGCCGTCTGAAAAACCCGAAAATCAAACAGGGCGGCGAGTGGATGGACGTGGATTGGAAAACCGCGTTGGAATATGTCCGCAGCGCGCTTGAATGTATCGCCAAAGACGGCAACCAAAACCAAGTCGGCATTTGGGCGAACCCGATGAATACGGTTGAAGAGCTGTATCTGGCGAAAAAACTCGCCGACGGCTTGGGCGTTAAAAACTTTGCAACCCGTTTGCGCCAACAAGACAAACGTCTTTCAGACGGCCTTAAAGGTGCGCAATGGTTGGGACAAAGTATTGAATCTTTGGCTGACAACGATGCCGTATTGGTAGTCGGCGCGAATTTGCGCAAAGAACAGCCGCTCCTGACCGCCCGCCTGCGCCGCGCCGCCAAAGACCGTATGGCATTGAGCGTATTGGCCGGCAGCAAGGAAGAGTTGTTGATGCCGCTTCTCTCTCAAGAAGCCGCACATCCCGACGAGTGGGCAGGTCGTCTGAAAAACCTGTCTGCCAATGCGGAACACGCCGTTACCGCCAGCCTGAAAAATGCTGAAAAAGCAGCGGTGATTTTGGGTGCGGAAGTGCAAAACCATCCTGATTACGCCGCGATTTATGCCGCCGCGCAAGAGCTGGCAGACGCGACCGGCGCGGTGCTGGGCATTCTGCCGCAGGCTGCCAACAGCGTCGGTGCGGATGTCTTGGGCGTGAACTCGGGCGAGAGCGTTGCCGAAATGGCAAACGCGCCGAAACAGGCGGTCTTGTTGCTCAACGTCGAGCCTGAAATCGATACGGTTGACGGTGCAAAAGCCGTGGCCGCGTTGAAACAGGCGAAAAGCGTGATGGCGTTTACACCGTTTGTCAGCAAAACGCTGCTGGATGTGTGCGACGTATTGCTGCCGATTGCGCCGTTTACCGAAACATCGGGCAGCTTCATCAATATGGAAGGCCGTCTGCAATCCTTTCACGGCGTGGTACAAGGCTTCGGCGACTCGCGTCCGCTGTGGAAAGTGTTGCGCGTATTGGGCAACCTGTTTGACCTGCAAGGTTTTGAATACCACGATACCGCCGCGATTCTGAAAGACGCGCTGGACGCGGAAAGCCTGCCGTCCAAACTGGACAACCGCGTGTCTTCGACTCAAAAAGATTTTCAGACGGCATCAAGCCGCCTCGTGCGCGTGGGCGGAGTGGGCATCTATCACACCGATGCCATCGTGCGCCGTTCCGCGCCGCTGCAAGAAACCGGCCATGCCGCCGTGCCTGCCGCGCGCGTGAATCCGAACACTTTGGCGCGCTTAGGCCTGCAAGACGGGCAAACCGCCGTCGCCAAACAAAACGGGGCAGGCGTGTCCGTGGTGGTCAAAGCCGATGCCGGTTTGCCTGAAAACGTGGTGCATCTGCCGCTGCATACCGAAAATGCCGCGCTGGGTGCGTTGATGGACACTATTGAACTGGCGGGAGCTTAATCATGCAAGAATGGTTCCAAAACCTCTTTGCCGCAACGCTCGGTCTGGGCGATTTGGGTATCACCGTAGGTTTGGTGGTATCCGTCATCGTCAAAATCGTGATTATCCTGATTCCGCTGATTCTGACCGTTGCCTACCTGACATATTTCGAACGTAAAGTCATCGGCTTTATGCAGCTTCGCGTCGGCCCGAACGTAACCGGCCCGTGGGGCCTGATTCAGCCGTTTGCTGACGTGTTCAAACTCTTGTTTAAAGAAGTTACCCGTCCGAAGCTGTCAAACAAAGCCCTGTTCTATATCGGCCCGATTATGTCGCTTGCACCGTCTTTTGCAGCATGGGCAGTGATTCCGTTCAACGAAGAATGGGTGCTGACCAATATCAATATCGGCCTTTTGTACATCCTGATGATTACCTCGCTGTCGGTTTACGGCGTGATCATCGCGGGCTGGGCTTCCAACTCCAAATATTCGTTCTTGGGCGCAATGCGTGCTTCCGCACAAAGCATTTCCTACGAAATCGCCATGAGTGCCGCGCTGGTGTGCGTCGTGATGGTATCGGGCAGCATGAACTTCTCCGACATCGTTGCCGCGCAGGCAAAAGGCATCGCGGGCGGCTCCGTGTTCTCTTGGAACTGGCTGCCGCTCTTCCCCATCTTTATCGTCTATCTGATTTCCGCCGTTGCCGAAACCAACCGCGCGCCGTTTGACGTGGCAGAGGGTGAGTCTGAAATCGTTGCCGGTCACCACGTTGAATATTCCGGCTTCGCATTCGCGCTGTTCTTCCTTGCCGAATACATTTTCATGATACTGATTGCCGCGCTGACATCGCTGATGTTCCTCGGCGGCTGGTTGTCTCCGTTCCCGCAAAGCTGGGGCTTTATCGGTACGCCTTCCGCATTCTGGATGTTCGTGAAAATGGCGGCTGTGCTGTACTGGTATCTGTGGATACGCGCAACCTTCCCGCGCTACCGTTACGACCAAATCATGCGTTTGGGCTGGAAAGTGCTGATTCCGATCGGCTTCGCCTACATCGTGATTTTGGGCGTGTGGATGATTTCGCCGCTGAATTTGTGGAAATAAGTTTCAGACGGCATCTTGAGGCCGTCTGAACAGAGTGATTTTGAATACCTAACGAAATCCCTGTTGTGAGGGAACAGAATATGGCTAACTTAGTAAAAACTTTCCTGCTGGGCGAATTGGTGAAAGGCATGGGCGTAACGCTCAAAAACTTCTTCGCCCGCAAAGACACGATTTACTTCCCTGAAGAAAAAACGCCGCAATCCGTGCGTTTCCGCGGTCTGCACGCGCAGCGGCGGTATCCGAACGGCGAGGAACGCTGCATCGCGTGTAAATTGTGCGAGGCAGTTTGTCCGGCAATGGCGATTAACATCGAATCGGAAGAACGCGAAGACGGCACCCGCCGCACTAAGCGTTACGACATCGACCTGACCAAGTGCATCTTCTGCGGTTTCTGCGAAGAGGCCTGCCCGACCGATGCGATTGTGGAAACCCATATTTTTGAATACCACGGCGAGAAAAAAGGCGACTTGCACATGACCAAGCCGATTCTTTTGGCCATTGGCGACAAATACGAACCCGAAATCGCCAAACGCAAAGCCGCTGACGCGCCGTATCGTTAAGGAGCAGACGAATGACTTTTTCCGCGATTCTGTTCTATATCCTTGCCGCCATCGTTTTGTACGGTGCGGTTCGTACCGTCACCGCCAAAAACCCCGTGCATGCCGCTTTGCATCTGGTGCTGACCTTCTGCGTGAGCGCGATGCTTTGGATGCTGATGCAGGCTGAGTTTTTGGGCGTGACGCTGGTGGTGGTTTACGTCGGCGCCGTGATGGTGTTGTTCCTGTTCGTCGTGATGATGTTGAATATTGACATTGAAGAAATGCGTGCCGGTTTCTGGCGGCACGCGCCGGTTGCCGGTGTGGTCGGCACATTGTTGGCGGTTGCCCTGATTCTGATTTTGGTCAACCCGAAAACCGACCTGGCCGCATTTGGTCTGATGAAAGACATTCCGGCCGATTACAACAATATCCGCGATTTGGGCAGCCGTATTTATACCGACTACCTGTTGCCGTTTGAATTGGCGGCGGTATTGCTGCTGTTGGGTATGGTGGCGGCGATTGCGCTGGTTCACCGTAAAACCACCAATCCGAAACGCATGGATCCTGCCGACCAAGTTAAAGTACGTGCCGACCAGGGCCGTATGCGTCTGGTGAAAATGGAAGCGGTCAAACCGCAAGTCGAATCTGCCGAAGAAAGCGAAGTTTCAGACGGCCTCAAGCCGGAAGGGGAGGGCAAAGCATGATTACCTTGACGCATTATCTGGTATTGGGTGCGCTCCTGTTCGGTATCAGCGCAATGGGTATCTTCATGAACCGCAAAAACGTGCTGGTATTGCTGATGTCCATCGAGCTGATGCTCTTGGCGGTGAACTTCAACTTTATCGCCTTCTCGCAGCATCTGGGCGATACCGCCGGACAAATTTTCGTATTCTTCGTATTGACCGTTGCCGCTGCCGAATCTGCCATCGGTTTGGCGATTATGGTGCTGGTGTACCGCAACCGACAAACGATTAATGTTGCCGATTTGGACGAGTTGAAAGGGTAATAAAGGTAGGTTTGGTCGAGGCCCGACAAGGCGCCGATGCCGTCTGAAAACCCGATAGGAAAAACGATGAAATCCATAGACGAACAAAGCCTGCATAATGCCCGCCGCCTGTTTGAAAGCGGCGACATCGACCGTATCGAAGTCGGTACCACCGCGGGCCTGCAACAGATTCACCGTTACCTGTTCGGCGGCTTATATGATTTTGCGGGTCAAATCAGGGAAGACAACATTTCCAAAGGCGGTTTTCGTTTTGCCAACGCCATGTATTTAAAAGAGGCTTTGGTTAAAATCGAGCAGATGCCCGAGCGGACTTTTGAAGAAATCATCGCCAAATATGTTGAAATGAACATTGCCCATCCGTTTTTGGAGGGTAATGGCAGAAGTACCCGCATCTGGCTGGATTTGGTGCTGAAAAAAAACCTGAAAAAAGTCGTGAACTGGCAAAATGTAAGTAAAACCCTGTATTTGCAGGCGATGGAACGCAGCCCCGTCAACGATTTAGAACTGCGCTTTCTGTTAAAGGACAACCTGACTGACGATGTGGACAACCGTGAAATCATCTTTAAAGGTATCGAGCAGTCGTATTATTACGAAGGGTATGAAAAAGGCTGAGGGTCGTCTGAAAAGCGATTTCAGACTGTTTCAGACGACCTGATTCGGTAGGTGATCAGACGGGAGCGGATGAGAAAAGAAATTCTGGGTAAGAATAATCCGGTCTGAAATATTGGAAGAAGAATGATGGATAAAAATCAGTTAGAACAAGAATTTCATAAAGCCATGTTAAATATTTATCAGGAGGCTTTGAATTTGCCGCAACCTTACAAGGCGACACGATTTTTACAAATTGTAAATGAATTTGGTGGTAAAGAGGCGGCGGATAAATTATTGAGTACGGGGGAAAAGAAGACTCAGACCGGTTTTACAGAGCTGATTCTGAGTGGTGGCGGAGTCCACGCCTTGAAATACAGTATGGAATATCTGGTGTTACAAAAGCCGTGGTGTGATTTATTTACTGAAGAGCAATTAGCTGTGGCACGCAAACGATTGGAGCGTGTTGGATTTGTTTTTCCGAAGTAATTTTGTACGAAACAAACATAGATTTTTAAATCAATCGGATTCAATCAAATGAACGACATGACTTTATATCTCATCATTGCCCTTGTACCTTTGGCAGGCTCGCTGATTGCGGGTTTGTTCGGCAATAAAATCGGACGTGCCGGCGCGCATACGGTTACGATACTCGGTGTGGCGGTGTCCGCCGTGTTGTCGGCTTATGTGCTGTGGGGCTTTATCGACGGCAGCCGCGCCAAGTTTGACGAGAATGTCTATACCTGGCTGACAATGGGCGGTTTGGATTTTTCCGTCGGCTTCTTGGTCGATACGATGACGGCGATGATGATGGTCGTGGTAACGGGCGTGTCGTTGATGGTGCATATCTACACCATCGGTTATATGCACGATGAAAAAGTCGGCTACCAACGCTTCTTCAGCTATATTTCTTTGTTTACTTTCAGTATGTTGATGCTGATTATGAGCAACAACTTCATCCAGCTCTTCTTCGGCTGGGAAGCGGTGGGCTTGGTATCGTATCTCTTGATCGGTTTCTATTTCAAACGTCCGAGCGCGACATTTGCCAACCTGAAAGCCTTTTTGATCAACCGTGTCGGCGACTTCGGCTTTTTGCTCGGTATCGGCTTGGTGCTTGCCTATTTCGGCGGCAGCCTGCGCTATCAAGATGTATTCGCTTATCTGCCTAATGTTCAGACGGCCACCATTCAATTGTTCCCCGGTGTGGAATGGTCTTTGATTACTGTAACCTGTTTGCTCCTGTTTGTCGGTGCGATGGGTAAATCGGCACAATTCCCGCTGCACGTCTGGCTGCCTGATTCGATGGAAGGCCCGACCCCGATTTCCGCATTGATTCACGCCGCAACCATGGTTACGGCGGGTTTGTTTATGGTGTCGCGTATGTCGCCGATTTACGAAATGAGCAGCACCGCGCTGTCGGTCATTATGGTGATCGGCGCGATTACCGCCCTGTTTATGGGTTTCTTGGGCGTGATTCAAAACGATATCAAGCGCGTGGTTGCGTATTCCACCCTGTCGCAACTGGGCTATATGACCGTGGCTTTGGGCGCGTCCGCCTATTCCGTGGCGATGTTCCATGTCATGACCCACGCCTTCTTTAAAGCCTTGCTGTTCTTGGCGGCAGGCAGCGCGATTATCGGTATGCACCACGACCAAGATATGCGCCATATGGGCAACCTGAAAAAATATATGCCGGTTACTTGGCTGACTATGCTGATCGGTAACTTGTCGCTGATCGGTACGCCGTTCTTCTCCGGCTTCTATTCTAAAGATTCGATTATCGAAGCAGCGAAATACAGCACCCTGCCGGGCAGCGGCTTTGCTTATTTTGCCGTCCTTGCCAGTGTGTTTGTTACCGCGTTTTACGCGTTCCGCCAATACTTTATGGTGTTCCACGGCGAAGAGAAATGGCGCAGCCTGCCTGAGCATCATGACGATCATCATGGCGAAGAACATCACGGCTTGGGCAAAAACGACAATCCGCACGAAAGCCCGCTGGTTGTTACCCTGCCTTTGATTTTGCTTGCCATTCCGTCCGTCATCATCGGCTACGTTGCCATCGAGCCTATGCTTTACGGCGATTTCTTCAAAGACGTGATTTTCGTCAATGCCGACGCGCATCCGACCATGCACATCATGAAAGAAGAGTTCCACGGCGCATTGGCGATGGTGTCGCACAGCTTGACATCGCCTGTTTTGTATTTGGCGGCTGCCGGTGTTGCCGCCGCGTGGCTTTTGTACGTCAAATTGCCGCACCTGCCCGCCAAAATCGCGCAGGCGTTCCGTCCGGTTTACGTTTTGTTTGAAAACAAATACTACCTCGATGCCCTGTATTTCAACGTTTTCGCCAAAGGCACGCGCGCATTGGGTACCTTCTTCTGGAAAGTCGGCGATACCGCCATTATCGATAACGGCATCGTCAACGGCTCTGCCAAACTGGTTGGCGCGATTGCCGCGCAAGTGCGTAAAGCCCAAACTGGCTTTATCTACACCTACGCCGCCGCTATGGTATTCGGCGTATTGGTACTGCTCGGCATGACCTTTTGGGGATTGTTCCGATAAGAATAAGGTTTCAGACGGCCTTAAACCTTCAGGCCGTCTGAAACGAAGAAATATTCACATAAACACATTTTTATTTTAACCACAGGTTAACCACTATGTTTTCCAACTACCTACTCAGCTTGGCAATATGGATACCCATCGCCGCAGGTGTGCTGGTTTTGGCGACCGGTAAGGACAGCCGTGCGCCGCTGGCGCGTGTGCTTGCATTCATGGGTGCGCTTGCCGGTTTCTTGGTAACGCTGCCCCTGTTTACCGGTTTTGACCGTTTGAGCGGTGGCTATCAGTTTACCGAGTTCCACGAGTGGATTCCGCTTCTGAAAATCAACTACGCATTGGGCGTGGACGGTATTTCAGTGCTCTTTATCATCTTGAATGCGTTTATTACGCTGTTGGTGGTATTGGCCGGTTGGGAAGTCATTCAGAAACGTCCGGCGCAGTATATGGCGGCATTCCTGATGATGTCGGGTTTGATTAACGGCGCGTTTGCCGCGCAGGATGCGATTCTGTTTTATGTGTTCTTCGAGGGTATGCTGATTCCGCTGTACCTGATTATCGGTGTATGGGGTGGTCCGCGCCGCGTCTATGCGTCGGTCAAGCTCTTCCTCTATACGCTGATGGGTTCGCTTTTGATGCTGGTTGCCATGGTTTACCTGTACTATCAGACAGGTAGCTTCTCTATTGTCGATTTCCAAAACATCAAACAGATTCCGTTGGGCGTGCAACAGCTTTTGTTTGCGGCATTCTTCCTGTCATTTGCCGTAAAAGTGCCGATGTTCCCCGTACACACTTGGCTGCCTGATGCCCACGTTGAAGCGCCGACCGGTGGTTCAATGGTGTTGGCGGCAATTACGCTGAAACTGGGCGCATACGGATTTTTGCGCTTCATCCTGCCGATTGTGCCGGACGCGGCACGCTATTTTGCCCCCGTAATCATCGTATTGAGCCTGATTGCCGTGATTTACATCGGTATGGTGGCTCTGGTGCAGACCGATATGAAGAAACTGGTGGCGTATTCGTCCATCAGCCATATGGGTTTTGTAACGCTTGGGATGTTCTTGTTTATTGACGGGCAGTTGGACGACTGGGCATTGAAAGGTGCAATCATTCAAATGATTTCCCACGGTTTTGTGTCTGCCGCGATGTTTATGTGTATCGGCGTGATGTACGACCGCCTGCATACCCGCAATATTGCCGATTATGGCGGCGTGGTCAATGTGATGCCCAAGTTTGCGGCGTTTATGATGTTGTTCGGTATGGCCAATGCCGGTCTGCCTGCGACTTCCGGCTTCGTGGGCGAGTTTATGGTGATTATGGGCGCGGTTAAAGTGAATTTCTGGGTAGGCGCGTTGGCCGCCATGACCTTGATTTACGGTGCGTCTTATACCCTGTGGATGTACAAACGCGTTATTTTTGGTGCGATCCACAATCCGCACGTTGCCGAAATGAAAGACATCAATTGCCGCGAATTTGCGATTTTGGCGATTTTGGCGGTTGCTGTTTTGGGCATGGGTCTGTATCCGCAAGCGTTTATCGAAGTGGTGCATCAAGCGGCAAACGATTTGATTGCCCATGTGGCACAAAGCAAGATTTGAGGTGTGTAAATGAACTGGTCTGATTTGAATTTAATGCCTGCCATGCCCGAAATCGTGCTGCTTGCGCTATTGGGTGTCGTATTGCTGGCAGACTTGTGGATTTGCGATAAAAACCGTTATCTGACCCATCTGATGAGTTTGGGAACAGTCATCATTGTGGCCGTTACCCAATTGGCGGTATGGGAACAGGGCAGTGTCGATGCCTTTCACGGTATGTATATTGCAGACGGCATGTCCCGTTTGGCAAAACTGGTGCTGTATGCGCTGACGTTTGGTCTGTTTATTTACAGTAAACCGTACAACCAAGACCGCCAAATCTTTAAAGGCGAGTTTTACACCCTGTCGCTGTTTGCCCTGTTGGGCATGAGCGTCATGGTCAGCGCGGCACATTTCCTGACGGCGTATATCGGTTTGGAATTGTTGTCTTTGTCGCTGTACGCCATGATTGCCCTGCGCCGCGATTCCGGCCGCTCTGCCGAGGCTGCGCTGAAATACTTCGTATTGGGCGCGTTGGCCTCCGGTTTGCTGCTCTATGGTATTTCCATGGTTTACGGCGCCACCGGTTCCCTTGATTTTGCTTCCGTTTTGGCTTCTGCTTTCAATGAGCAGGCCAATGAGTGGTTGTTGAAATTGGGTATGGTGTTTATTGTGGTCGCCATTGCATTTAAATTGGGTGCGGTTCCATTCCATATGTGGGTACCCGATGTGTACGATGGCGCGCCAACCTCTGTTACCGCCTTTGTGGGTACGGCTCCGAAAATTGCCGCCGTTGTCTTTGCGTTCCGTATCCTTGTTACCGGTATGGGTACCATACATTCAGACTGGGCGCCGATGTTGGCCATTCTTGCCGTTGCATCTTTGGTAGTCGGTAACCTTGCCGCCATCATGCAAACCAATATCAAACGTATGCTTGCCTACTCCACCGTATCGCACATGGGCTTTATCTTGTTGGCGTTTATGGCAGGCGCAGTCGGCTTTACGGCAGGCCTGTATTACGCCATTACCTATGCTGTGATGGCGGCAGTCAGCTTCGGTGTTTTGATGGTATTGTCCACCAAAGACATTGAGTGTGAAAACATTAAAGACCTAGCGGGTCTTAACCAACGCCATGCATGGTTTGCCTTCCTGATGCTGCTGTCTATGTTCTCCATGGCGGGTATTCCACCGCTGATGGGTTTTTACGCCAAATTCGGCGTGATTATGGCACTCTTGAAACAAGGCCATGTTTGGTTGTCTGTATTTGCCGTCATCATGTCGCTGATTGGTGCGTTCTACTACCTGCGCGTGGTCAAAGTCATCTACTTCGATGCGCCTGACCATGACCAGCTGGTCGGCAGCAACTATGCCGCCAAATTTGTCTTGACGGTCAATGCCTTCCTGCTACTCCTGTGGGGTATCATGCCGCAAACCGTTATCGACTGGTGCGCCAAGGCACTGGAAAATACGCTGTAATATTCAGTATCATCACGGCAGCCGTATCAGAGGTTGCCGTTTTATTTAAGGTTGCCGCCGTATTTCAGACGGCATGGGAAACGGCTATGCCGTCTGAAAGCGGAGAAAGAAGATTATGACCGCATCTATGTACACACTCTTGCTGCTTGCCTTAATTTTTGCCAATGCTCCGTTTCTTACGGTCAGGCTGTTCGGTATTGTTCCGCTCAAGCGCAAACATTTCGGACATCACCTGATCGAGCTGGCGGCAGGTTTCGCACTGACCGCCATTCTTGCTTATATTCTTGAATCCCGTGCAGGATCGGTACACGATCAGGGTTGGGAGTTTTACGCCACAGTCGTCTGCCTGTACCTGATTTTTGCGTTTCCATGTTTTGTGTGGCGGTATTTCTGGCATACGCGCAACAGGGAATAGGGTAACAATAATGCCGTCTGAAGTCTTGTTCAGACGGCATATCCGAGTCTGCTCAGTATTTGCGCGCAATCGTAAATTCGGCAAGCTGTCTGAGCCGTAATGCCTTATTGCCGAAGGGTTCGAGCAGCGAGACTGCTTCGTCGGTCAGTTGGTACGCGTATGCCCGCGCACCGTCCAAGCCCATCAGTTTTACATAAGTCGGCTTGTCGTTGTCTGCGTCTTTGCCCGCCGTCTTGCCCAAAGTCACCGTGTCTGCCTCGCAGTCCAACACATCGTCGATGACTTGGAACGCCAGCCCCAGTTTTGCCGCATAATCATCCAATACCGCCAGACTGTTTTCAGACAGATTCGGGCAAGACATCGCCCCCAATAAAACCGCGGCACGAATCAACGCCCCTGTTTTCAGGCTGTGCATCTGTTCCAAATCGGTTTGGGCCATCTGCTTGCCGACATTAGCCAAATCGATAGCCTGACCGCCCGCCATGCCCCTGCTTCCGCCTGCTTTTGCCAAAACCGACAACATCGCCAGCTGCCGCGAAGCAGGCAGGCCGGACGGACGCGCCAATACATCGAAGGCTTGGGTCTGTAAAGCATCACCGGTCAGAAGGGCGGTTGCTTCTCCATACTTCACATGGCAGGTCGGTTTGCCCCGGCGCAGGCTGTCGTTGTCCATTGCCGGCATATCGTCGTGAACCAACGAATAGGCATGGATCATTTCGATTGCCGCCATTGCCTGTTCTACTGCTTCATGCACGGCTTCGCCTAATTCCGAAGCTGCCAGAACCAGCATCGGCCGCAGACGTTTGCCCCCGTCCAAAGCCGCATAACGCATGGCTTCGTGCAGTGTGTGCGGTATTTCCCCCTCAGACGGCAAAAACCGTTCAAGCAGCAGCTCTGTTTGCGCCTGCGCCCTCTGTTGCCACGTTTTCAAATCATTCGTCGGATTCAAGGTTTAACTCCTTTAGCCCGTCTGTGTCTAAAACCTGTAGCTTTTGTTCGACTTGGGCCAACTTGGTTTGGCAGTATCTGACCAGTTCGTTGCCTTCCTGATATGCCGCCAATGCATCCTCCAAAGGCATTTCCCCCTGCATGGACTGGGTCAGTGATTCAAGGCGCGACAGTGCTTCTTCAAACGATTTCGGGGTAATTTTCTTCATGGTGTCGGGAGTTTCTGTAAAAACGGAATTGTAGCATTTCTGAAAACCGGATGCCGTCTGAAACAGCAGGATTTCAGACGGCATGGTTTTTGTCCTGCAAACGGCAAGAGGTTATTGGAGCAGATCGTCGGTAATACGTTGCAGGAAGGTCAGCCGTTCGGTGCGAATTTTACCGGTTTGCGCGGCGGCTTTGACGGCGCAGCCGGGTTCGGCGCGGTGGGTGCAGTTGTGGAAGCGGCATTGCCCGACGAGATGGCTCAGGTCGGGGAAGTATTGCAGCAGGTCGGCGGCTTCGAGGTGGTGCAGGCCGAATTCTTGCAAACCCGGGGAGTCGATTAATTGGGTTTCTTCGTTTAAATCGTAAAGCTGGGCGTGGGTAGTGGTGTGTTTGCCGGAATCGAGCGCGGTGGAAATGTCGCCAGTGCGGGCGGTTTGGTTGCCCAAGAGGGCGTTGGTCAGGGTGGATTTACCCATGCCGCTTTGTCCGAGCAGAATGTTGCTATGCCCTTGCAGGACGGGGCGCAGGATGTCGGCGTTTTCCAGCGCGCGGGTTTCGATGACGAGATAACCGAGCGTTTCGTAGAATTTGAGTTTTTCACGCCAGAGGGCGGTTTCAGGCAGGTCGGCTTTGTTCAGGATGATGACGGCTTGGATGCCCGCGGCTTCGGCGGCCAGGAGGGCGCGTTGCAACAAGGCTTCGCTAGGCGAGGGAACGGCGGCGGTAACGATAAGGAGCTGGCTAACGTTGGCGGCGATAAGTTTGGTTTTCCAAGCGTCTTGGCGGTAGAGCAGGCTTTCGCGCGGCAGGTAGTCTTCGATGACGGCCTGTTCGGCGTTAATGTTTTGGATATGCACGCGGTCGCCGCAGGCGAAATCGACCCGCTTTTTGCGCGTGCTGGCTTCGTAGGTTTTGCCGTCTGGCGTACGCACGATGTAGCGGCGGCCGTAGCTGGTGATGATTTGGGCGGTATCGGTCATGGTTTTGATGGGTAGGGGAACGGGAATGCCGTCTGAAAACGGCGGTTTCCAGACAATAAGGTTTCAGTCATGCTGCCACTCGACATGCTCACTCAAGAAACCTCCGCTTTGGTGTGCCCAAAGTTTGGCGTACAGGCCTTGTTTTTCGAGCAACTCGGTGTGGCTGCCTTCTTCGATGATGCGGCCTTTGTCCAAGACGATGAGCCTGTCCATCGCGGCGATAGTGGAGAGGCGGTGGGCGATGGCGATGACGGTTTTGCCGTCCATCATTTTGTCAAGACTTTCTTGGATGGCGGCTTCGACTTCGGAGTCGAGCGCGCTGGTGGCTTCATCGAGCAGCAGAATCGGCGCATCTTTGAGCATGACGCGGGCGATGGCGATACGCTGGCGTTGGCCGCCGGAGAGTTTCACGCCGCGTTCGCCGACGTGCGCATCATAGCCGCGCCGCCCTTTGGCGTCGGAAAGGTTGGGGATGAAATCAGCGGCTTCGGCGCGTTCGGCGGCGGAAATCATTTCGGCATCAGTTGCATCGGGGCGGCCGTAAACGATGTTGTCGCGCACGGAACGGTGCAGCAGCGAGGTGTCTTGCGTGACCAAACCGATTTGGGCGCGCAGGCTTTCTTGGGTTACACTGTCCACGGTTTGTCCGTCGATCGAAATCGTGCCGCTTTGCGGTTCGTAGAAGCGCAGGAGCAGGTTGACGATGGTGGATTTGCCCGCGCCGCTGCGTCCGATCAAGCCGACTTTTTCGCCTGGGCGGATGGTCAGGTTGAAGCCATTGAGCAGCGGTTTACCTGCTTCGTAGCAAAAATCGACGTGTTCGAACTTGATTTCGCCTTGCGACACTTTCAACGGCAGGGCGTTCGGCTTGTCGAGGATGGTGTGCGGTTTGGACAGGGTTGCCATGCCGTCGCCGACGGTGCCGATGTTTTCAAACAATCGGGCGGATTCCCACATGATGTATTGCGACAAACCGTTGACGCGCAACGCCATCGCGGTGGCAGTAGCAACCGCGCCGACACCGACTTGCCCGTGATACCAAAGCCAGATGCCCAGAGCGGTCGTACCGGCGGTCAGCGAGCTGTTGACGATGAAGCTGCAGGTGTGCAGAAGCGTCGCCAAACGCATTTGGGCGTGTACCGTCACCATAAATTCTTCCATCGACTGCCTGGCGTAGGCCGCTTCGCGCGCGCCGTGGGAGAAGAGTTTGACGGTGGTGATGTTGGAATAGGCATCGGTAATGCGGCCGGTCATTAGCGAGCGCGCATCCGCCTGACGCGCGGCGGTTTTGCCGAGCTTGGGAATCAGGAAACGCATAATCAGGGCGAATCCAATCATCCAGCCGATAAAGGGCAGCAGCAGCCAGCCGTCGAACGAAATCAGAATCACGCCGGACGTGATGAAATACACCAGCACATACACGACCATGTCGGCAACCGTCATCACCACGTCGCGTAGTGCCAGTGCGGTCTGCATGACTTTGGCGGACACGCGTCCTGCAAATTCGTCCTGATAGAAGCCGAGGCTCTGTCCCAGCATCAGGCGATGGAAGTTCCAGCGCAGGCGCATGGGGAACACGCCTTGTAGGGTTTGCAGGCGCACGTTGGACGCGAGGAAGGTCCAGAGGGCGAAAAACACCATCATCGCCGCCATCGCCGCCAAAGCCCAGCCTTTTTCGGCAAACAGGGTCGCGGGCGTGTATTTGCCGAGCCAGTCCACGACTTTGCCCATAAATTGAAACAGCAGGGCTTCCATGATGCCGATGCCTGCGGTAAATGCCGCCAAAACGGCAATCCATTTGCGCAAACCCCTGATGTTGCTCCAGATAAACCGCCACAGTCCTTTTTCAGGCGTTTTCGGGGCGGCTTCGGGATAGGGGTCGATTCGGGATTCGAACCAAGAAAATATTTTGCTCAACATTGTTTTCGATTTCGGTAAAACAGTTTCAGACGGCATCAAACACAATGCCGTCTGAAAGGAAGGACAATAACGCCATTTTACGGGAAAAGCCGTCGGGAAGACAGCGCGGGGCGGAAACGCAGGGTTTCGGCAGGGCAAACGCCGCGCCGCCTTCAGACGGCATTATTTCAGCAGGTTTTTTAAGGCAAGGCGCACGCCTTCGCCCACATCCGTCCCCTTCGGAATGCCTTTGACCGCCGCTTTTGCCTCGCGTTCGCTGTAACCCAGCGCAAGCAGCGTGCTGACGATGTCTTCCGTTTCGTCGGCGGCGGGTGCGGCGGCAAACAGCCCGTCCGTTACCGTATGCGCGACCAGCTTGCCGCGCAGTTCCAAGACCATGCGTTCGGCGGTTTTTTTGCCGATTCCCGGGGCGGAGGAGAGGCGTTTCACGTCTTCTTCGGCCACCGCCCGCGCCAGCTCGTCTGCCGTCATCGCCGACAAAATGCCCAAAGCCGTTTTCGCGCCGATGCCACCGACTTTAATCAGTTGGCGGAAGGTCTTGCGTTCTTCCGCAGTGGCAAAACCGAAGAGCAGGTGTGCGTCTTCCCGAATGATAAGCTGGGTAAACAGTTGTACGCTTTCACCCACGGGCGGCAGGTTGTAGAAGGTCTGCATGGATACGTCGGCCTCATAGCCGACACCGTTGACATCGATGACGATTTGCGGAGGGTTTTTTTCAACCAGTTTGCCGGTCAGTCTGCTGATCATGTGTGCCGAATCCTGAAGTGTCGGGTGCAAAATGCCGTCTGAAACCGGTTCGGGCTTCAGACGGCACGGATTGTATCAAATTCAGTCGTCGCGGCGGGAGGAAATCACGCGACCGGTACGGGCATCGACAACGACTTTGTATTCCTGTCCGTTTTTGACGATTTCGACATCATAGTGCGGACGGCCGTCGTCGTGTTCGAGATCGATGTCGGTGATTTTGCCGCCGACACGCGCCCAAGCTGCTTTTTCGGCTTGGGCGCGGCTGATGATTTTGTCTTGTTTGTCGTGTTGGTGTGCGGCGTGTCCGTGGTCGTCATCGCCGTGTCCGTCGTGGTGGGCGAGTGCGGTGGCGGAAATGCCCAGCAGTGCGGTTGCGGCGGCGGTCAAGAGAAGGTGTTTGAAGTCCATATTCTGCCTTTGTAAATCGGGGGTTGGAAAATGGGGATATTAATAAGGTATCAAATAACCGTCAACCGGCGGTCAGTACCGCCCGAACCATACCGCGCGCCTGAGCTTCGGCCTCGGCGGCGCGTTCCTGCGAGGCAAACGGACCCATTTTGACGACGTATTCGTAACGGCGTTTTTCAACCGAGAGGTTCGTACCCGATGATGAAGCGGCGAAGTTTTGGGCGGCTTGGTTCAGATAGGCTTGTGCTTCGTGTTCCGTACCGAAGGATTTCAAGTCGATAAAGATGTCTTTGTTTTCGGCAACCGGTGCGGATTGGCCCGGGACGATTTGTTCGATTTTGACGTGCGCCGTCCCTTGGCTGACAAAGCCCAATTTTTGCGCGGCGGCTTTGGATACGTCGATGATGCGGTTGCCGTGGAAGGGGCCGCGGTCGTTGACGCGGACGATGACGCTTTTGCCGTTTTTGGTGTTGGTTACGCGCACATAGCTGGGGATGGGCAGGGTTTTGTGGGCGGCGGTAAAGGCGTTCATATCGTAGCGGTCCCCGCCGGAAGTTTTGCGCCCGTGAAACCTGCCGCCGTACCATGAGGCGTTGCCGGTTTGCGTGAATTCGGCAACTTGGTTTTTCGGCGTGTAGCGTTTTCCGGCGACTTTGTAGCTGCGGTTGGCGGAGGCGTGCAGTTTTTCTGCCTTGACCACTGCGTCGGCGGATGCCGTCTGAAAGGAATGTGTGCCGAATGCGGCGGTGAGGAGGAAAAGGGTTTTTCGGGTTAAAGTCAAAACGTGTTCCGTTCTTGAGTTGAAGACGAATGGGCATTATGCCCTACGGACGCATTCCGAACCGCCGCACAGTGCGGATGGCAGTTCGGAATGTGTCTGGATAGGTTTTCAGACGGTAAGGTTGTCGTCATACGCCGCCTGCGTAACCGTGTTGCCGCCACGCTTCAAAGAGAATCACGGCGACGGTGTTGGAAAGGTTCATACTCCGGCTGCCGGGCTGCATCGGCAGGCGGATTTTTTGCGCGGCGGGCAGGCTGTCGAGGATGTCGGCAGGCAGTCCGCGCGTTTCCGGCCCGAACAGTAAAACGTCGCCTTTTTGAAACGCGGTTTCATCGGGGCGCGCCGTGCCTTTGGTGGTCAGGGCGAAAATGCGCCTGCCTGCGAGTGCCTTGAGGCAGTCGTCGAAGTTTTCGTGCACCGTCAGGCTGGCGAACTCGTGGTAGTCGAGCCCGGCGCGTTTCATTTTGGCGGAATCCAATGGGAAGCCGAGCGGCTTGATCAGGTGCAAATCCGCGCCGGTATTGGCGCACAGGCGGATGATGTTGCCCGTGTTCGGGGGGATTTCCGGTTGGTATAAAACGATGGTAAACATAAATATCAATCACTTATAGGCGCGTAACCTTGCCACAAGGCGGATGGGGTGTCAAAAAATTTAGTTATTTTTTCATTGGCGTGCGTGCCAGCGTCCAGCAGCAGATTCGGTTCGCGCCCGATTTTTTCAGCGTCTTTGCCAGCTCGCCCAGCGTCGCGCCGGTGGTAAAGACATCGTCGATTAACAAAATATTACAGTTTTTCGGCGGCGGTGTGCAGATTTCAAAGGCGTTTTTGATGTTTCGCCGCCGTTCGCCGCCTTTGAGCGTGCTTTGCGGCGGGCGGTGGTGTCGGAATACGGTGTGCCGCGGTAGTGTGCGCCAACCGTAGCGTTGCGCCAACAACCCGACGATGCTCTCGCTTTGGTTGAACCCGCGTTGCAGCAGCCGCTCCTTGCTTAGCGGAACGGGCAGGACGAAATCGAAACATTCGTCTGAAAGCCGGTCGGGCGGATTCTGCATCATCAGGTCTGCCAGCGGCTGCACCATGCCCAAATCAGCCAAGTGCTTCAGCGCGCGTATCATATTGCTGACGGGCGGTTCGTAATGCAGCGATGCCCACATCCGGTCGAATGCGGGCGGTTTTTTCTGGCACGCGCCGCATACCGCGCCGCCTTGAACGTGTCTGAAACACAGGGGGCAGCTGTTTGCCGCGTCGGTGCGGTATGCCGCCAAATCCGCCGCGCAGCCGGCGCAGATGCCGTCTGAAACGTCTGATGAATCGTGGCATAATACGCAGTGTCTGACTGCGGTCGCGTCTGCGATGCGCCGCCAACAAGAGAGAAAATCCATGCCTGATGCCGTCAAAAAAGTTTACCTGATACACGGTTGGGGGGCGAACCGCCATGTGTTCGACGACCTGATGCCCCGTCTGCCTGCGGAATGGGCGGTGTGCGCGCCCGATTTGCCCGGACACGGCGACGCGCCCTTTGTGCAACCCTTCGATATTGAGGCAGCCGCCGACGCTGTTGCCGCACAAATCGATACGCCCGCCGACATTCTCGGCTGGTCGCTCGGCGGATTGGTTGCGCTGTATCTGGCGGCCCGCCATCCTGACAAAGTCCGTTCGCTCTGCCTGACGGCGAGTTTCGCTCGACTGACGGCTGACGAAGACTATCCCGAAGGGCTTGCCGCGCCTGCATTGGGCAAAATGGTCGGCGCGTTTCGAACGGATTATGCCAAACATATCAAACAGTTTCTACAACTCCAGCTTCTGCACACGCCTGATGCCGCCGAAATCATCGGCAGAATCCTGCCCGATTTGGCGCGCTGCGGCACACCCTCTGCCTTACAGGAAGCTTTGGACGCGGCGGAAAGGGCGGATGCGCGGCATTTGTTGGACAAGATAGATGTTCCGGTACTGCTGGTGTTCGGCGGCAAAGACGCGATTACGCCGCCGCGCATGGGTGAATATCTGCACCGCCGTTTGAAGGGCAGCAGGCTGGTTGTGATGGAAAAGGCGGCGCATGCGCCGTTTTTGAGCCACGCGGAAGCGTTTGCCGCGCTGTACCGCGACTTTGTCGAAGGGGTTTGACATGAATCCGAAGGACAAATGCTGGCAGGTTCACCGCCATCTTGCCGAACATGCCGACCAACGGCTGACACTCGTCCGCAATGCGCCCAAGCATATCCTGCTTGCCGGGGCGGATGCGGACATCAGCCGCAGCCTGCTGGTGAAACGCTATCCGCAGGCGGTATTTGAAGAGTACGATTCCCGTACGGATTTTTTGGCGGCGGCGGCTGCCGCCCGCAAAGGCGGTTTTTGGCAAAGGTTTACGGGTAAGGGCGTGGTGCAACACTGCCAATCCCCGACCGCGCCGCTGCCCGAAGCGTGTGCCGATATGTTGTGGTCGAATCTCGGACTGTTGGCGGCGGAACAAATCCTTCCTGTGCTGCACAACTGGGCGCGCGCGCTGAAGACGGACGGGCTGCTTTTTTTCACCTGCTTCGGGCGGGATACCTTGGCGGAACTGAAATGCCGTCTGAAAGAAAACGGTATTGAGAACCGCAGCGTGATGTTTCCCGATATGCACGACTTGGGCGATATGCTTGCTGAAAACGGCTTTTACGACCCCGTTACCGATACGGCGAAGCTGGTGTTGGATTACAAAAAGGCGGAAACGTTTTGGGCGGATATGGACACGCTGGGCATCTGGCGGGCGATGGCGTGGAACGATGAAAACGCCGCGCGTTCGTGTGTCGGGACAATATTTGAACGGGAAGGCGGTTTGAGTATTACGCTGGAAACAGTGTACGGACACGCCGTGAAAAAACTGATGCTGCCGCAAGGGGAGAACGTGGTGCAGTTTTTTCCGAAGAATGGCTTAACTAATCCATCAGTAAAAGAAGGGATAAGGATAAATAAATGAATGAGTTAAATGGAAGGACTTTATCAGTAAAGGGGCTTTTCTTCATATATGACGAAACGGATCTTGATATTGATGTCCAACGTCCCGATGAAATACAGTTTGATTTGGAAGGGATCCCTGTTTTATTTAAGTGTAATGGCAGCGAACCGAATCTGTCTTATGAAATCAACAAGGAAGCTGAAAACGTATCTTTAGGTAGTTATGGAGAGCTTAAAATATTCGATTTAACCGATTTTGATTTTTTTGGTTTCCTTAAAGATGAAGACCTATTGGAAATGAGAAAACTATATCTTGATGATGATGAAATCGGGTTTCGGCTAATTTTTTCCCAATCAGTGTTGAATATGATTAATTGGGGAGATGAATTTTTTTTGTTTAAAAACTTACCCGAATTTTTAATAAATGAAAATCTCCATGAATAAAAATTTAGGGGCTGTACTAGATAAGATGATGTGCAGATGCCGTCTGAAGCCGTCTGAAGCCGTTTCCAAGTTTCAGACGGCATCTGTCTGTGAAAACCGATAGAAATAAAGGAAATGCCGATGTATGCCGATGCCGGAGACGTATATTGCGTCTATAACATCAGACTGAAGCAGTACACTGCCTGCCAGGTTACCCGAGTTGAAGAACGCGGTGGCAAAAAAACACATGCGACCCTGCTGGCTTTGGACTGGCAGGGCAACAAACCGCTTGGGGCAGCGGAGTTGGCGGATTTGAAACCGCTTTACAAAGACTTTATGTATTGGGAACGCGGTCTGCACATGTATAAGGCAAGTGCCGTCGTGCCAACGGGATATGTACGGGTTGGGAATACCGCGCCGCTGTGCGGCGAAGACACGCAGCGGTATGCCTCTTTTTGGGGCGACGGCTACGACGTGTACCGTCAGTTGAGATGGCAGCAGATACCCGAAAAACAGAGAAAGGCATTCAAAAAAGCCGCCAAAAGCAAAAAGACCGTGATGTTTGCCGGACGGGAATACGGCATATCCAAACAGAATTTGAGCGATGTTTGGGACGATTTTGAAGACGCGATGGAACTGAAGGCGTTTCCCTGCCTGTCTTCGCTGTTTCTGACCAAATGGCATAAAAATCTATATGAATATCTGGAGGAATATCCGTTTATCACCCGATTGTGTCTGGAAAACCACGGTCAGACCGTGCTGGATTTCAGCAATACGCGCATAACCGACCTTTCTGTCGATATGACCGGCGTGGAATCGCTTTATCTGAACGAAGGCTTGGACAGCCTGAACCTAAAAGGCGAAATCAAGGAAAACTGCAAGGTCTGTACCGCCGAAAAGGGCGCGGGTCTGATTTTAGAAGTGGGCAAAAGCGTTCCCAAAGTGCGGGGTTTGGAAAACCTGACCGCCGTCAACGTTATGGGCATTGCCGATTTCGATATGCAAAACCTGTCGGAAACGTATCCCAAGCTCAAAACCATACGGCTGTGGGGCAAACCGGGCAATATCGCCAATTTTTCCGCCGTATCGGGATTTGAGGATTTGGAAGTGTTCACTACCGTAGATTTGTTCGGTTTCGGCGCGGACGACATCCCGCATCCCGACCGGCTGCCGAAGCTGCACAGGCTGTGGATGAGCAGCCTGCCCGAAGAGGCGGCGAAGGCAGTGAAGAAACTTTATAAGAAACGGAAGGAAGACGGGCTGGACCTGTGGATAGAAAAAGCCCGAAAACCCGAATGGCTGGCGCAAAATTTCGACAACCCCTTCCGCGATTGGGACGGCGCGGAGCATATCCCGAAAAGCCAAGCCAAAAAAGCGGCGGAGCTGTACCGGAAAACCCGTGCCGGCGTGGTCAAACTGCTCGGCAATCCGCCTGAAAACATAGGAGGGGGGCTGGCAGAGGCGGTCAAAGCCTATACCGGAGGTTTCAACAAAATGGACAAAAAACACTTTATCGACACGGTAGAACGGGAAGATATTGCCGAGGCGTTGGAAACGATATTGGACCTGATACCGGAGGGGTCTTGTGCTGACAAGGAAAAACTGTTTGAAATATTTGATAAAAACAGGAATTTTTAAATAGGGGCAATGCCGTCTGAAACTTGGTAACGGGCTTCAGACGGCATTTTGTCCCAACACCGCCAACACCGCCGCACCGTAACGTGCGGCTTTTTCTTCGCCTACGCCATATACGGCGGCAAGTTCCGCCAAACCTTCCGGCTGTTTGGCGGCAATGGCGCGCAGGGCGGCTTTGCTGAGAATGCGGTAGGATTCGGACTGTTCGTGTTTTGCCGTTTCGTTGCACCATTGAATCAGGGCGCGCATCAGGCGGCGTTTGCGTTTGGCGGTTTCATCGATGCCGTCTGAAAACGGACGGCAGACGGCGAGGATGTCCCGTCCGTATTTGGCGGCGCGTACGCTGCCCAAGCCGTGCACGCCTTCGAGGTCGGTTTCGGTTTCGGGCGTGGCGGCAAGCATATCGGCAAGGCTTTCGTCGGAGAGGACGGCATGCAGGGCGCAGTTTTCCGCCCTTGCCCGTTTATACCGCCAGGCTTCGAGTTTTTGGCGCAGTTGCTGTTCGCGTTCGGTTTGAGGACGGATGACCGCGTCGCGGCTGAAGCCGGCGGCGTTGCGGCAGACTTCGAGGATGCCGTGTCCGAAACGGTCGGTTTTGGCTTCGCCCAAGCCGTAGATGTCGCGCAGACCGTTGAGGTCTTGCGGCATTTTTTCGACAAGGTCGCGCAGGGTTTTGTCGCCGAAAATCATATAGGCGGGGATGCCTTCGGCTTCAGCCTGTTTCATACGCCAGACGCGCAATGCCTGCCACAGGCGTTCTTCGCGTTCGGTACGCAGCCAGTTGTCTTTGAGGGTGCGGACGGTGGGCTTGTCGCGCTTGAGCGGACGCAGCATCACTTCGGTTTCGCCTTTGAGGACTTTTTTGGCGGCTTCGGTCAGTTGCAATGCCTGATATCGGGTAATGTTGACGGTGAGGTAGCCGAGGCTGATGCACTGGCGGATGACGCTGCGCCATTCTTTGTCGGACAACTCCGTACCGATGCCGAATGTGGACAGTTGTTCGTGCCGGTTGCCGCGTATCCAATCGTCGCTTTTGCCGCGCAAAAGGTTGGTGATGTAACCGGCGGCAAAACGTTGTCCGGCGCGGTACACGCAGCTTAGGAGTTTTTGCACCAACACCGTGCCGTCAAACCGTACGGGCGGATGCAGGCAGTTGTCGCAATGGCCGCAGGGTTCGGATGCTTCGTCGAAATGTTTGAGCAGCAGCACGCGGCGGCAGGCGGCGGTTTCGCAGACGGCAAGCATGGCATCGAGTTTTTGCATTTCGATTTGCTTTTGCACTTCGCCGCTGTTGCCTTCGGCGATGCGTTCGCGCAGCAACACCCAATCGTTCAAACCGTAACACAGCCAGCTCGCGGCAGGCAGCCCGTCCCGGCCGGCGCGCCCCGATTCCTGATAGAAATGTTCGACACTCTGGGGCATATCGAGATGGGCGACAAAGCGCACGTCGGGTTTGTCTATGCCCATACCGAACGCCACGGTCGCCACCACGATAATATTGTCTTCACGCGTAAAGCGGCGTTGGTTTTCCTCGCGCACGTCCATACCCAAACCGGCGTGATACGGAATCGCGTTTAATCCGTTTTCACGCAAAAACCGCGCCACATCTTCAACCTTTTTGCGGCTTAGGCAATACACAATGCCGCTTTGCCCTGTCATTTCTTTGCGGATAAATTCAAGCAGTTGTTTTTTGCCGTTGTTTTTTTCGATAACCTGATAATAGATGTTCGGACGGTCGAAGCTGGAGACAAATTCGGGCGCGTCGTCCAAATGCAGATAGTGCTTGATGTCGGCGCGTGTGGCGGCATCGGCGGTGGCGGTCAGGGCGATGCGCGGCACTTGGGGATAGCGGTCGGCAAGGATGCCGAGCTGTCGGTATTCGGGGCGGAAATCGTGTCCCCATTGGCTGACGCAATGCGCTTCGTCAATGGCAAACAGGCTGACGGTTTGTTGGTCGAGAAAACGCAAAAAGCGGTCGGTAACCAAGCGTTCCGGCGCAACATAAAGCAGTTTCAGACGGCCTTGGGCAAGCTTGTCGGCAATCTCGCGCGCCCCGTCTGCCGATGTGCTGCTGTTGACTGCCGCCGCTTCAATCCCGGCCACATGCAGGCTGGCCACTTGGTCGTTCATCAGCGCAATCAGCGGTGATACGACAACCGCCACGCCTTCGCGCATCAGCGCCGGAATCTGGTAACACAAAGACTTGCCCCCGCCCGTCGGCATCAGCACCATCAAACTCTCGCCGCCGGCCAAAGCATTGACGATAGCCTCCTGCTTGCCGCGAAATTCGGGATAACCGAATACTTCGTGCAAAATCTGTTTGGCGGTCGGTCGGTGCATGATGGTTCCGTGCTCGGTAAGGATGTTGATCGGTCGGCGGCAATATGCCGTCTGAAATCGGGATTTAGAAGAGTTTGCCCACTTCTGCTTCAATATCGTCGGCACGCATAAACGTTTCGCCGATCAGGAAGGTGTGCACGCCGCGCGATTGCATAAATTCCACATCCGCCTTACCCGTAATGCCGCTTTCGGTTACGACGGTTTTGCCTTCCAGCGCGGGTAGCAGCGACAGGGTTTGGTCGAGGGAGACTTCAAAAGTCCTCAGGTTGCGGTTGTTTACGCCCCACAACGGCGTGGTCAGGTTGCGGCATTTTTCCAATTCGGTTTCATTGTGCAGCTCGAGCAGGACGGTCATGCTCAATTCGTGCGCCACCGCCTCAAAGCGTTCCAATTGTTCCTGTTCCAGTGCTGCGGCAATCAGCAAGACGGCATCCGCCCCCCATGCGCGCGCCTGATAAACCTGATATTCGTCGATGATGAAGTCTTTGCGCAGCACGGGCAGCGATACGGCTTCGCGCGCCTGTTTGAGGTATTCGGGCGAACCTTGGAAATAGGGTTCGTCGGTCAGTACGGACAAACACGCCGCTCCGGCGTTTTCATATGCGCGTGCAATCTCGGCCGGTCGGAAGTCCGGACGGATCAGGCCTTTGCTCGGGCTTGCCTTTTTGATTTCGGCAATGACGGCGGGCAGGTTTAGGCGGTGTTTGCCGCGTATCGAATCGATGAAGCTACGGACGGGCGCGGCTTCTGCGGCAAGTGCGCGGATGTGTTCGGCGTTGACGGCGGCTTTTTGAGCGGCAACTTCCTGTGCTTTGGTGGCAAGGATTTTATTGAGGATGTCGGTCATGTCGGGTTCCGTATTCGTCTGGGGAAAGGAGGAATATTAGCATCAAACCGTTAACGCCTGTTTGTGCGGAAGCTGTCGAAATAGGACAGGACGATCTGCGGCAGCCATTGCAGGTGCAGCCTGCCGCCGGTGCTGCTGACAAAGCCGGCGTGTCCGCCGTGTGCCGGCTGGAACAGGGTAACGGCTTCGGACACTTCGTCCGGTGTCGGCAGCGCTTCGGGCGGCAGGAAGGGGTCGTTGGCGGCGTTGAGCAGCAGCAGCGGTTTGGCAACGTGTTTGAGCAGCGGTTTGCAGGAAGTTTGGCGGTAGTAGTCGTGCCGGTCAGCAAAGCCGTGCAGCGGTGCGGTGAAGCGGTCGTCAAACTCACCCAGTGTTTTGCACCCTGCGGCAAATGCCGTCTGAAAACCTTGGAGCGACTTTGCTTTGGGTATCAGGGTGCGGAGGAAGTAGCGCGTGTAGAGCAGCCGCGTGATGCCGCTGTCGAAGCGTCTGCCTGCCGCCTCTGCATCGACGGGGGCGGAGATGACGGCGGCGGCTTGCGGCAGCGCGTTTTTGCCCTGTTCGCCCAAATATTTTGCCAGCGCGTTGCCGCCCAGCGATACGCCGACAGCGTATATTTCACGGTAACGCGCGGCAAGCGTGTCCAAAGCAAAGGCGATTTCGGCGGTATCGCCCAAGTGGTAGAACACCGGGGCGGTGTTGGCAATGCCGCCGCAGCTGCGGAAATGGACGACTGCGCCGTGCCAACCGCGGCTGCGTACCGCGAGCATCAGTTCGACCGCGTAATGGCTGCGGCTGCTTCCTTCCAAACCGTGAAACAGCACGACCAGTGGCGCATCGGGCGAAATGCCGTCTGAAAAGTCGTAGGCGGTTTTGGTTTTACCCGTGCTGTCGGGAAGCAGCTCGCGGCGGTATGCGGGCGCGGGGCGTTGCAGGAATTTGGCGGCAATCGTGTCGGCATTGCCGTTGCGGAGGAAAAACGGTGTGTCCGGCGGTGTCAGAATCATAAGGTATCGGTTTTTCTGTTTTCAGACGGCATTGATGATGCGGCAGTCCGTCCGTCCGGTGCGGACGCGGGGGATGCGCGCCCGAATATAGGCGCGGAAAAAGCGTTTTCCGGCAAAAGGCGGCGCACGGTCAGTTTTCCACGCGTTTGAAATGGCGCGGACGGAAGCCCAAAGCCGCCAGAGATGCGAAATACAGTCCGCCGCCGACGGCAATCAGGATGCAGAGCTGCCCCGCTTTCCGCATTCCGCCGGCGTGCGCCCATTCAAACGGCAGGTAAGCCTGCGCCGCCCACAGTCCGCCGCACATCACGGCGAGCGCGAGCAGCATTTTCGCCAAGAACGCCGCCCAACCCTTGCCGGGCCGGTAAATGCCGTGTCTGCGTAACAGGAAGAACAACAATCCGGCATTGATGCACGCGCCCAGACCGATGGCAAGCGAAAGTCCGACGTGTTTCAGTGGGCCGATAAAGGCAAGGTTCATCAACTGCGTGCAGATGAGCGTGAACACGGCGATTTTGACGGGCGTTTTGATGTTTTGCCGCGCATAGAAGCCGGGTGCCAACACTTTAATCATGATCAAACCGATTAAACCGAAAGAATAGGCAATCAGCGCGTGTTGCGTCATCTGCGCGTCAAACAGTGTGAATTCTCGGTACATAAACAGCGTTGCCACCAACGGGAACGACAACACCGCCAGACCGACCGCCGCCGGCAGCGTCAGCAGCATGCACAGGCGCAAACCCCAGTCGAGCAGGGCGGAAAACTGTTCCGTATCTTGGTTTGCCGAGTGTTTGGACAAAGTCGGCAGCAAAATCGTACCGAGTGCCGCCCCCAGCACGCCGCTAGGCAGCTCCATCATGCGGTCGGCGTAATACATCCATGAAACGCTGCCCGATTGCAGATAAGACGCGAAAATCGTGTTGATAACCAAAGAAATCTGCGCCACGCTCACGCCCAAAATCGCAGGAGCCATCTGTTTTATGACGCGGTTGACCGCCGCATCTTTGAAATTCAGTTTGGGCAGTTTCAAAAAACCCAGTTTCGCCAGCCAAGGGAGCTGAAAGCCGAGCTGCAAAATACCGCCGACAAAAACCGCCCACGCCAGCGCGGTAACGGGCGGATCGAAATACGGCACGAAAAACAGCGCGAATACGATAAACGACACGTTCAGGAACGTGGGCGTAAACGCAGGAATGCCGAACTTATGATAAGAATTGAGTATCGAACCGACAAATGAAGACAAAGAAATCAATAAGATATAAGGAAACGTAATCCGCAGCAGGCTGATGGAAAGTTGGAACTTGTCCGCGTCTTTGGCAAAACCGGGTGCGGAAACATAAATCACCCAAGGTGCGGCAAGTATGCCCAGCGCGGTAACGATGACCAGCACAAACGACAGCATCCCTGCAACGTGGCGGACAAAAGCCTCCGTCGCCTCTTTAGAACGCGTTTCCTTATATTCCGCCAAAATCGGCACAAACGCTTGGGCAAACGCCCCCTCCGCAAACACGCGGCGAAGCAGGTTGGGCAGTTTGAACGCGACAAAAAACGCATCCGTCGCCATACCCGCGCCGAATGAGCGCGCAATGACCGTATCGCGCACAAATCCCAAAACGCGCGACACCATCGTCAGGCTGCCGACTTTTGCCAAAGCTCCCAGCATATTCATCATTGTTCCTCAACAGTCGTACCCGTTTGGGGCAACGGCGCGTATTGTACGACAGAAACCGCTTCAGACGGCATCGGGTTTGATGCCGTCTGAAGCGGTTTCCCGAAACGAAAGCTTCCTTTTCCGGCGGCAAACTGTATCAACACGCGGAAATGCAATAAAATACCAATATCCGATTTATTTCCAACATCACGGAGAGCCGTATGAAATCCAGACACCTCGCCCTTGCCGCCCTGTTCGCCCTTGCCGCGTGCGACAGCAAGGTCCAAACCAGCGTCCCCGCCGACAGCGCGCCTGCCGTTTCGGCAGCCGCCGCCCCGGCAGGGCTGGTCGAAGGGCAAAACTACACCGTCCTTGCCAACCCGATTCCGCAACAGCAGGCAGGCAAAGTCGAAGTGCTCGAATTTTTCGGCTACTTCTGTCCGCACTGCGCCCACCTCGAACCGGTTTTGAGCAAACACGCCAAGTCTTTTAAAGACGATATGTACCTGCGTACCGAGCACGTCGTCTGGCAGAAAGAAATGCTGCCGCTGGCACGCCTCGCCGCCGCTGTCGATATGGCTGCCGCCGACAGCAAAGATGTGGCGAACAGCCATATTTTCGATGCGATGGTCAACCAAAAAATCAAGCTGCAAGAGCCGGAAGTCCTCAAAAAATGGCTGGGCGAACAAACCGCCTTTGACGGCAAAAAAGTCCTTGCCGCCTACGAATCCCCCGAAAGCCAGGCGCGCGCCGACAAAATGCAGGAGCTGACCGAAACCTTCCAAATCGACGGTACGCCCACGGTTATCGTCGGCGGCAAATATAAAGTCGAATTTGCCGACTGGGAGTCCGGTATGCACACCATCGACCTTTTGGCGGACAAAGTGCGCGAAGAACAAAAAGCCGCGCAGTAAGCCTATCTGAAAAATGCCGTCTGAACCCGATTTCAGGTTCAGACGGCATTTTTAGTTTCAAGCGTTCGGAGGGCTGTTTCTTAGAACGTAAAGCCCGTTTCCAGTTCTTCATCGCCGACCAAATCGACCAGCAGCGCGTAGAGCGGGGCGAGTTCGGCATAACGGCGCGATACGCGGCGCAGATAGTTTAAGAAACGCGGAATTTCGGGACGGTATTTGTCTTTGCCGTCGCGGTAGTACAGGCGCGCGAAGATGCCTGCAACCTTCAAGTGCCGCTGAACGCCCATCCATTCGAACCAGCGGTAAAACTCGTCAAACGCCTCGGGGACGGGCAGGCCGGCAGCCCGCGCCTTTTCCCAGTAGCGGATAACCAAATCCAAAACAAATTCTTCTTCCCATTCGATAAAGGCATCGCGCAACAGCGACACCAAATCGTAGGAAATCGGGCCGTAAAGCGCGTCTTGAAAGTCTAAAACACCCGGCCTGCCGCGCGTCAGCATCAGGTTGCGGACGATAAAGTCGCGGTGCACATAGACTTTGGGCTGCGCCAACAGGGGCAGCAGCAGCGTATCGACGGTCTGCTGCCAAAGTTGGCGTTGTTTGAATGTTAATTCGCGCCCCAATTCTTTTGCGACAAACCATTCCGGGAACAGGTTGATTTCACGCAGCATCGTTTCACGGTCATATTCGGGCAAAACCCCTTCACGGCTTGCCTTCTGCAATTCGACCAACTCGCCGATTGCCTCCAGCAGCAGGGCTTTGTGTGCCGCTTCGCACGGCTCCTGAAGCATCGCGGTTAAAAACGTCGTATTGCCCAAGTCGTTCAATACCACAAACCCCAAATCCGTGTCCGCGTGCAATACCTGCGGTACATTGACCATGTCAAACAGTTTCTGCACTTTCAAATAAGGTGCGACACTCATCTTGTCGGGCGGCGCATCCATGCAGACGACACTGCTGCCGTCTGAAAACGTTGCACGGAAATAGCGGCGGAAATCCGCATCCGCCGCCGCAAAAGTCAGATCGAAGTCCCGTTCGGGATAGACGGTCTGAAGCCAATTTTTCAGTTCGATTTGTCGTTGCATAACAGTACTAAAGCATTTCAGGTTACAATAAACGCTATTCTAACTGGCAAACCGACCTGAGGGGCAATTTTGGCTCGTTTATTTTCACTCAAACCACTGGTGCTGGCATTGGGCCTCTGCTTCGGCACGCATTGCGCCGCCGATACCGTTGCGGCGGAAGAGGCGGACGGGCGTGTCGCAGAAGGCGGCGCGCAGGGCGCGTCCGAATCCGCACAAACTTCCGATTTGACCCTCGGCTCGACCTGCCTGTTTTGCAGTAACGAAAGCGGCAGCCCCGAGAGAGCCGAAGCCGCCGTCAAAGGCAGCGGCGAAGCATCCGTCCCCGAAGACTATACGCGCATTGTTGCCGACAGGATGGAAGGACAGTCGCAGGTGCAGGTGCGTGCCGAAGGCAACGTCGTCGTCGAACGCAACCGGACGACCCTCAATGCCGATTGGGCGGATTACGACCAGTCGGGCGACACCGTTACCGTAGGTGATCGGTTCGCCCTCCAACAGGACGGTACGCTGATTCGGGGCGAAACCCTGACCTACAATCTCGAGCAGCAGACCGGCGAAGCGCACAACGTCCGCATGGAAACCGAACAAGGCGGACGGCGGCTGCAAAGTGTCAGCCGCACCGCCGAAATGTTGGGCGAAGGGCATTACAAACTGACGGAAACCCAATTCAACACCTGTTCCGCCGGCGATGCCGGCTGGTATGTCAAGGCAGCCTCTGTCGAAGCCGATCGGGAAAAAGGCATAGGCGTTGCCAAACACGCCGCCTTCGTGTTCGGCGGCGTTCCTATTTTCTACACCCCTTGGGCGGACTTCCCGCTTGACGGCAACCGCAAAAGCGGTCTGCTCGTTCCCTCCCTGTCCACCGGTTCAGACGGCATTTCCCTTTCCGTTCCCTATTATTTCAACCTTGCCCCCAACTTCGATGCCACCTTCGCCCCCGGCATTATCGGCGAACGCGGCGCGATGTTTGACGGACAAATCCGTTACCTGCGTCCCGATTACAGCGGACAGGCCGACCTGGCCTGGCTGCCGCACGACAAGAAAAGCGGCAGGAACAACCGCTATCAGGCAAAATGGCAGCACCGGCACGATATTTCTGACACACTTCAGGCGGGTGTCGATTTCAACCAAGTCTCCGATAGCGGCTACTACCGCGACTTTTACGGCAGCGAAGAAATCGCCGGCAACGTCAACCTCAACCGCCGCGTATGGCTGGATTATAGCGGCAGAGCGGCTGGCGGCAGTCTGAACGGCGGTCTGTCGGTGCAGAAATATCAGACGCTGGCCAACCAAAACGGTTACAAAGACAAACCGTATGCCCTGATGCCGCGCCTTTTCGCTGATTGGCATAAAAACGCAGGCAGGGCGCAAATCGGCGTATCCGCACAATTTACCCGCTTCAGCCACGACAGCCGCCAAGACGGCAGCCGCCTCGTCGTCTATCCCGACATCAAATGGGATTTCAGCAACAGCTGGGGCTACGTCCGTCCCAAACTCGGACTGCACGCCACCTATTACAGCCTCAACCGCTTCGGCAGCCAAGAAGCCCGACGCGTCAGCCGCACTCTGCCCGTCGTCAATATCGACAGCGGCATGACCTTCGAACGCAATACGCGGATGTTCGGCGGCGGAGTCCTGCAAACCCTCGAGCCGCGCCTGTTCTACAACTACATTCCTGCCAAACCCCAAAACGACCTGCCTAATTTCGATTCGTCGGAAAGCAGTTTCGGCTACGGGCAGCTCTTCCGCGAAAACCTCTATTACGGCAACGACCGCATCAACGCCGCCAACAGCCTTTCCGCCGCCGTGCAGAGCCGTATTTTGGACGGCGCGACGGGGGAGGAGCGTTTCCGCGCCGGCATTGGTCAGAAATTCTATTTCAAGGATGATGCGGTGATGCTTGACGGCAGCGTCGGCAAGAACCCGCGCAGCCGTTCCGACTGGGTGGCATTCGCCTCCGGCGGCATCGGCAGCCGCTTCATCCTCGACAGCAGCATCCACTACAACCAAAACGACAAACGCGCCGAGAACTACGCCGTCGGCGCAAGCTACCGTCCCGCACAGGGCAAAGTGCTGAACGCCCGTTACAAATACGGGCGCAACGAAAAAATCTACCTGAAGTCCGACGGTTCCTATTTTTACGACAAACTCAGCCAGCTCGACCTGTCCGCACAATGGCCGCTGACGCGCAACCTGTCTGCCGTCGTCCGCTACAACTACGGTTTTGAAGCCAAAAAACCGATAGAAATGCTGGCGGGTGCCGAATATCGGAGCAGTTGCGGCTGCTGGAGTGCCGGCATGTATGCGCAACGTTACGTTACCGGAGAGAACACCTACAAAAACGCCGTCTTCCTTACCCTGCAATTAAAAGACTTGAGCAATATCGGCAGGGTGCCCAAAGGCACGATGGACATTGCCGTACCCGGCTATATCCCGAATCTGGACCTTTCAGGCAGGCGCAAAACGCAGCCGTAAACAGACCGAATCCCCGTCCTGTTTCAACGAACCTGCCGTCCGACGAACAACCCCGATTCCGCCGAACCCAATTGCGGAATCCAACCGATAAGGAAATATCGATGAAGATAAAAACCCTGATGATAGCTGCCGCACTGCTGAGCGCGTCCTACAGCCAAGCGGTACCCCGTGCGGCAAAACCCGCACCTGCCGCCAAAGCCGCCAAGTCGGCGGAGACGGCACGCCAAGAAGCCGCCCAACAGGAAGGCGGCATACACTTTTCAGACGGCATCGCCGCCGTTGCCGACAACGAAGTCATCACACGCCGCAGGCTGGCACAGGCTGTTGCCGATGCCAAGGCAAACCTGCCCAAAGGCGTACAAATCAGCGATACGGCATTGACCGAACAAGTACTGATGCAGCTGGTCAACCAATCCCTGATCGTACAGGCGGGCAAACGCCGCAACATTCAGGCAAGTGAGGCAGAAATTGCCGCCGTCGCCGCACAAAATCCCGCTCTCAAAAACCTCAGCCCCGCCCAACGCCGCGAGCTTGCCGACAACATTATTGCCGAAAAAGTCCGCCAGCAGGCAGTGATGCAAAACAGCCGCGTGAGCGAAGCTGAAATTGATGCCTTCCTCGAGCAGGCGCAAAAACAAGGCATCACCCTGCCCGAAGGCGAGCCGATGCGCCAATACCGCGCCCAACACATCCTGATTAAGGCCGACAGCGAAAACGCCGCCGTTGGTGCAGAAAGCACCATCCGCAAAATCTACGGAGAGGCCCACAGCGGCACGGATTTCGCAGGTTTGGCACGCCGATATTCCCAAGACGCAAGCGCGGGCAACGGCGGCGATTTGGGCTGGTTTGCCGACGGCGTGATGGTTCCCGCCTTTGAAGAAGCCGTCCGCAGCCTCAAACCCGGCCAAGTCAGCGCGCCCGTACGCACCCAGTTCGGCTGGCACATCATCAAGCTGAACGAAGTACGCGAGGCCGGCACGCCGCAAGAACGCGTCCGCAACGCCGTGCGCCAATACATCTTCCAACAGAAGGCAGAACAGGCAACCGTCAACCTGTTGCGCGACCTGCATTCCGGCGCGTATGTCGACATCCGCTAAGGCGGTTTGAATCCCAAAGCCATACCGATCGGTAAAAATCCGGGCGGTATGGCTTTTGGATTTCGAGTTACTTTTACACCGTCATTCGTCATTCCTGCGAAAGCGGGAATCTAGGACGTAGAATCTAAAGAAACCGTTTTATCCGATAAGTTTCTGTGCCGAAGGGTCTGGATTCCCGCCTTCGCGGGAATGACGGCATATCGGTTTCCGTGCGGACAAACCTAGATTCCCATCTGCGCAGGAATGACGGGATTTTAGATTGCGGGTATTTATCAGGAATGACGATTTAAAAGTTGCCTGAAACCTAAAAGCAACTGAAACGCAAAAACCAAATCCGCGCCTGCCGGGGAATGATGAAACAAAGAAGGCAGAAGTAAGGAATCAGGATTTTTTCCTTGAATCTGCGAAAATTATTCAGTAATTGAATGTTATTGTTTTACAATGCAGGCTTACGGTTGGGAAGCATATTTTCCGCATAAGTTGGAAAATGGCGGATTAATCGTAATTTCACGCTTTGTATTATATTAAACATAGGAATTTTAATGATGAAAAAATTATTGGCACCATCAGTGCTTTCCCTGCTGGTAATCGCGGGGGGGGGGGGTAATTTCTAATTACTCGCTTGCAGCGACGAATTCTAATGAGACTACGGTTGTTGCAACAAATTCTAATGAGACTTCGGTTGTTGCAACAAATGACGGAAAAACGGCAGATGCTGAAAACAAAAAACTGAAACGCGGTTTGGCGGCACAAGCCGCGTTAAGCGGTTTATTCCAACCCTACTCTGTCGGCAAGGCAAACGTTACCGCCGCTGTAGGCGGCTATCAGTCGCAATCCGCATTTGCCGTCGGTGTCGGTTACCGTTACAACGAAAAATTTGCAACAAAAGCAGGATTTGCCTTTGCACCCAGCGGCGGTGCGGCTTATCACGCCGGTGTCAATTTCGAATGGTAAGTGTCTCTAAATATTTAGCGGTAAAACATACGCTTATTAAACGGTAAGCGTGCAGGCAATGCCGTCTGAAACCTGGAACAGGCTTCAGACGGCATTTTGACGCATGAAATCGGCAGATATGACGGAAATGGAAAATACCTATCTTGTCATTTCAAAATTTCAAAATCACGGCGTTATCCGAAATCACAATCATCTCTCCGCCGTTATTTCCGCGCAGGCGGGAGTCCGGTCATTCAAAATCACAGCGTTATCCGACACAACAACAATCTTTCCATCGTCATTCCCGCAAAAGCGGGAATCTAGAAACGAAAAGTAACAGGAATTTATCGGGAATGGCTGGAGTTTAAAGGTCTGGATTCCCGCTTTCGCGGGAATGACGATTCAGAAGTTACACGAAACTCAAAAAAAAAACGAAACCAAACGAACCGGATTCACGCTTTTACGAGAATGACGGGATTTTGGGTTGTGGTCATTTATCGGGAAAACAGAAACCCCTATGCCGTCATTCCCGCACAGGCGGGAATCTAGGACGTAGAATCTAAAGAAACCGTTTTATCCGATAAGTTTCTGTACCGAAGAATCTGGATTCCCACCTGCGTGGGAACGACGATTCAGAAGTTGCCCGAAACCAAAAAACTGAAACCGAACGAGCCGGATTTCCGCTTTCGCGGGAATGACGGGATTTTAGATTGCGGGTATTTATCGGGAATGGCGGTTTGGAAGTTCACTGAAACGCAAAAACAACGGAAACCCAAAAAACCGGATTCCCGACTGTGGGAATGATGAGATTTGGGTTTCTGTTTTTGCCGGAGTTTGCCGCATCACGGCTTCAGACGGCATTGCCTGCCGTTGTACCCGCGGGTGCGACTGCCTTGATGTAGTTGAGCGAGACAAACTGCTTCTCGGCATCCAATTCAGTGATTTTGAATAATGCCTGCGATTTAGGCAGCGCGTCAAACGGAATACCTGTCGCGCGCGTTACCAGCGGCAGCCCCTCGATGCGGACGAGGTCTTCTTTCAGAATCGTCGCGGTCAGTTCGCTGATGCCTTGCTGTTGCAGGTAAACCAGGCTCCAGTAGGCTTCCATTTGGCGTTGGAAGTCGGCGTAGGCTGTATAGGCGGCATCGAAGTCGCGCAGGGCGGCGAAAAGCTCGGCATCGCTGTTTTGATACAGCGGCTCGGCAGTGTCGTCGATCAGGCTGATCAGCTGCTTTTGGTTGATGTAGTCGGCGGCGCGGCGCAGCGGCGAGGTAAACCAGCCGTAATGCTGCACGCCCATGCCGATGTGCGGCTCGGATTTGGTGCTCATGCGCACTTTGCCTGCCGGTTGGACGCGGAAAAGGCCGGGCAGCTCGTTTTCGTCCAGCATTTGCGCCCAAGTGCTGTTGGCAAGAATCATCATCTCGCTGACCAGCGTATCGATGGGTGAACCGCGTTCGCGGCGGACGACGGATACGTTGCCTTTCTCATCCAATTCGATGCTGTAATCGTATTGCGGCGCATGGTCGGGTTCGTATTTGCCGCGCGCTTTTTGCAGGGCGATGGCGAATTGATAGAACCAAATCAGGTCTTGATGGTGGGCAAACATCATTTCGCCGGCTTCGTCCAAGCCGATTTCGGCGTTGAAATTCGGCTCGATGGTTTGAATGCGCAGGTTTTCGGCGATGTTGACCGCTTCGATTTTGCAGGTTGGTGCGCCGACGTTGAACTCGCTGTCCACATCGAAATAAATGCTGACGGCAGGGCGGTACGCGCCTGCATCAAGGCTGAACGCGGCAATCCAGTTTTCGGGCAGCATGGTGATTTTGCCGCCGGGGAAATAAACCGTGCTCAAGCGTTCCATGATGTTTTTTGCCATTTTGTCGCCCGGTTTAACGGCAAGCGACGGCGCGGCGATGTGGATGCCGACGCGTTTCATGCCGTTGCCCAAGTCGGTCAGGCTCAAGGCATCGTCCACTTCGGTGGTTGATTCGTCGTCGATGGAAAAGGCGGTAACGTCGGCCTTGGGCAGGTCGGGCATTTCAGGAAGCGGAAGATCGGGGAAACCTGTTCCTTTGGGGAAGTATTTGATTTCAAACCCGTCTTGCAGGTATTGGGGGATGGACGTAATACCGCCCGTTTTTTTCGCCAATTCGTAGGCAGAGGTTTTCAGCGCGTCGGCGGCTTTGGTAAAGGCTTTGTAGGTCAGCGACTGTTTGTCGGGCGCGTGTAAGATGGTTTTCAAATCCGCCGCGATTTCAGACGGCATCTCGCCGCGTTTCAAGGCTTCCGCCCAAGCGTCGATTTGCGCGTCTTGCTGTTTTTTGCGTTCGATGGCGGCAAGCGCTTGTTTCAAAGTTTCTTCGGGCGCGGCTTTGAACACGCCTTTGGCTTTTTTGTAGAAATACACCGGCGCGGCGTACAGCGCAATCAAAGTCGCCGCCAGCTCGGTTTTGGTCGGCGCATGACCGTAATATTCTTCGGCAATGGCTTCGGCGGTAAACTCCTCTTCGCCGCATACTTCCCACAATAAATTGGTGTCGATGTCCGCCGCCTGTGCCTGCGCGTTCTCCAAAAATGCCGCCATATCGCCGTCAAACTCGACAAAGACATTGTTTGCCTTCACTTTGGTGCGCTTGCCGTGTTGGGTATCGACTTGGTAGGTGGCATCGTTTTTTTGGACGACGGCGGCAACTTTGAACTGGCCGGACTCTTCGTAAAAAATATTCATTTTTCGGATTTTTCTGTGGAAACTCAAGCGGGCGATTTTAGCAGATTACCGAAAATGCCGTCTGAAAAAGGTTGGGGGAGGGTTGGCGCGTCTTTGCGGTGTTTGCGTTATAGTGGATTAACAAAAACCAGTACAGCGTTACCTCGCCTTAGCTCAAAGAGAACGATTCTCTAAGGTGCTGAAGCACCAAGTGAATCGGTTCCGTACTATTTGTACTGTCTGCGGCTTCGTCGCCTTGTCCTGATTTTTGTTAATCCACTATACGTTTTTGAGGGGGTACAATCGCCGTTTTTGAACGGAGGACGGAATGGAGAATGTAAACCGCGTGCCGGAACAGGCGCGTTACGAAGCGGAACGGCGGCAGGCGGAAGAGGCGTTGGCGGGCGTGTTTCCGGCAGTCAGTATTTTCGGCAGCGCGCGCACGCCGCAGAATCATGCGGATTATGTGTTCGCCTGCCGTCTGGCGAGGCGGCTGTCGGATTCGGGCATTGCCGTCATTTCGGGCGGCGGGCCGGGGATTATGGAGGCGGCAAACAAAGGCGCGTTTGCCGGAAAATCGGTTTCGGTGGGGCTGAACATCGTCCTGCCGCACGAGCAGAAGCCGAATCCGTATCAGGACATCGCCTTGCGGTTTTCCCGTTTTGCCGAACGCAAGGCGGTGTTTTTCCGCTATTCCCAAGCATATGTCGTGATGCCGGGCGGCTTCGGGACGCTGGACGAATTGTTTGAAATCCTGACCTTGGTGCAGACGGGCAAAGTGCCGCCGCATCCGGTTGTTTTGGTTGGAAAGGCGTTTTGGTCGGGCTTGGCGGAGTGGGTGAACGCGCAGCTTTTGGCGCGCGGTCTGATTTCCGAAGAGGCAGCCTCTTTGTTCTCCATATCGGACGACGAAGATGAAATCGTTGCGTATCTGTCGGAACACGGGCTTCAGACGGCATAGCGTCCTGAGAGTGATGTATAATTGCAAACAATTTGTCAATTTTTGATGTCTTTTCCGAACAGGATGCCGATATGATCAACCCCATCGCCTCGCTTTCCCCCCTAGACGGCCGTTATGCCCAATCCGTTGAAGCATTGCGCCCGATTTTTTCAGAGTACGGCCTGATGAAGGCGCGCGTCAAAGTCGAATTAAACTGGCTCAAAGCCCTCGCCGCCGAGCCGAAGATTGCCGAAGTGCCGCCCTTCAGTGCCGGAACGCTTGCCGAAATCGACACGGTGATTGAAAACTTCTCACTTGAAGATGCCGCCGCCGTCAAAGCCATCGAAGCCGCCACCAATCACGATGTCAAAGCCATCGAATATTGGCTGAAAAAACGTTTTGCCGAAGTGCCGGAAGTCGCCGCCGTGAGCGAGTTCATCCACTTTGCCTGCACCAGCGAAGACATCAACAACCTGTCCCACGCCCTGATGCTGCAAGAGGCGCGCGAAACCGTCATCCTGCCCAAACTTGCCGAAATCATCGGCAAACTCACCGCTATGGCGCACGATCTTGCCGCCGTCCCGATGATGAGCCGCACGCATGGCCAGCCCGCCACGCCGACCACTTTGGGCAAAGAAATCGCCAATGTCGTGTACCGTCTGCAACGTCAGTTCAAAATCCTGCAAGCGCAAGAATTCCTCGGTAAAATCAACGGCGCGGTCGGCAACTACAACGCCCATATGGTCGCTTATCCCGATGTAGATTGGGAAACCCACTGCCGCAACTTTGTCGAAATCAGCCTCGGCCTGACCTTCAACCCCTACACCATCCAAATCGAACCGCACGACTACATGGCTGAATTCTTCCAAGCTATCAGCCGTGTCAACACGATTCTGATCGACTTTAACCGCGACGTTTGGGGTTATATTTCATTGGGTTACTTCAAACAAAAAGTCAAAGCGGGCGAAGTCGGCTCTTCCACCATGCCGCACAAAGTCAACCCCATCGACTTTGAAAACTCCGAAGGCAACCTCGGTATGGCCAACGCCGTATTGGGCTTTTTGTCCGAAAAACTGCCGATTTCCCGCTGGCAGCGCGACCTGACCGACAGTACCGTCCTGCGCAATATGGGCGTGGGCGTGGGCTATGCCGTGTTGGGTTTCGCCGCCCACCTGCGCGGCCTGAACAAGCTCGAACCCAACCCTGCCGCCCTTGCCGCCGATTTGGATGCCACTTGGGAGCTGCTCGCCGAGCCGATTCAAACCGTGATGCGTCGTTACGGTGTCGCCAATCCTTACGAAAAACTGAAAGACCTGACGCGCGGCAAAGGCGGCATTACGCCCGAAGTGCTGAAAGTCTTCATCGGATCGTTGGAAATCCCTGCCGAAGCCAAAGCCAAATTGCTTGAGCTGACCCCCGCACTGTATGTGGGCAAGGCTGAAGCGTTGGCGAAACGGATTTGAGCGTTTATTGAAACCGATGCCGTCTGAACGCGCGTTCAGACGGCATTTTTAAGATAACGGGACATACGGGGGCAATATTTATGCAAGCTGTCCGATACAGGCCTGAAATTGACGGATTGCGGGCTGTCGCCGTTCTATCCGTCATTATTTTCCACCTGAATAACCGCTGGCTGCCCGGAGGGTTTCTGGGTGTGGACATTTTCTTTGTCATCTCGGGATTCCTCATTACCGGCATCATTCTTGCCGAAATACAGAACGGTTCTTTTTCTTTCCGGGATTTTTATACCCGCAGGATTAAGCGGATTTACCCTGCTTTTATTGCGGCCATGTCCCTGGCTTCGGTGATTGCCTCTCAAATCTTCCTTTACGAAGATTTCAACCAAATGCGGAAAACCGTGGAGCTTTCTGCGGTTTTCTTGTCCAATATTTATCTGGGGTTTCAGCAGGGATATTTCGATTTGAGTGCCGACGAGAATCCCGTACTGCATATCTGGTCTTTGGCAGTAGAGGAACAGTATTACCTCCTGTATCCCCTTTTGCTGGTATTTTGCTGCAAAAAAACCAAATCGCTACGGGCGTTGCGCCACATCAGCATCATCCTGTTCCTGATTTTGACTGCCTCATCGTTTTTGCCAAGCGGGTTTTATACCGATATTCTCAACCAACCCAATACTTATTACCTTTCGATACTGAGGTTTCCCGAGCTGTTGGCAGGTTCCCTGTTGGCGGTTTATGGGCAAACGGGAAACGGCAGACGGCAAACAGCAAACGGAAAACGGCAGTTGGTTTCGTTACTCTGCTTTGGCGCATTGCTTGCCTGCCTGTTCGTGATTGACAAACATAATCCGTTTATCCCGGGAATAACCCTGCTCCTTCCCTGCCTGCTGACGGCACTGCTTATCCGGAGTATGCAATACGGGACACTTCCGACCCGCATCCTGTCGGCAAGCCCCATCGTATTTGTCGGCAAAATCTCTTATTCCCTATACCTGTACCACTGGATTTTTATTGCCTTCGCCCATTACATTACAGGCGACAAACAGCTCGGACTGCCTGCCGTATCGGCGGTTGCCGCGTTGACGGTCGGATTTTCCCTGTTAAGCTATTATTTGATTGAACAGCCGCTTAGAAAACGGAAGATGACCTTCAAAAAGGCATTTTTCTGCCTCTATCTTGTCCCGTCCCTGATACTGGTCGGCTATAACCTGTACGCGAGGGGGATATTGAAACAGGAACACCTCCGCCCGCTGCCCGGCGCGCCCCTTGCTGCGGAAAATCATTACCCGGAAACCGTCCTGACCCTCGGCGATTCGCACGCCGGACACCTGCGGGGTTTTCTGGATTATGTCGGCAGCCGAGAAGGGTGGAAAGCCAAAATTCTGTCCCTTGATTCGGAGTGTTTGGTTTGGGTGGATACGAAATTGGCAGACAACCAGCTATGTCGAAAATACTGGGATGAAGTTGAAAAAGCCGAAGCCGTTTTCATTGCCCAATTCTATGATTTGAGGATGGGCGGCCAGCCCGTGCCGAGATTTGAAGCGCAATCCTTCCTGATACCCGGATTTCAAGCCCGATTCAGGGAAACCGTCAAGAGGATTGCCGCCGTCAAACCCGTCTATGTTTTTGCAAACAACACATCAATCAGCCGTTCGCCCTTGAGGGAGGAAAAATTGAAAAGATTTGCCGCAAACCAATACCTCCGCCCCATTCATGCTATGGGCGACATCGGCAAGAGCAATCAGGCGGTTTTTGATTTGATTAAAGATATTCCCAATGTGCATTGGGTGGACGCACAGAAATACCTGCCCAAAAACACGGTCGAAATACACGGACGCTATCTTTACGGCGACCAAGACCACCTGACCTATTTCGGTTCTTATTATATGGGGCGGGAATTTCACAAACATGAAAGCTTGCTCAAGCCTAGTCGTGCTGGCACTGCTCGTAGATTTTATTTTCGGGATAGATATCTTTGCCCGAACGGTACCAGCCTTTCTTGCGCACGCAGGCATCTTGCTCACTGTCTCCGCCGCCAATCGGGTCATAGCCGCAGGAAAACATATCGTCGAGCTTTCGCTGACCGTACACATTCATCTGCCGGATCATTTCAGCTTGTTGTTCTTCAGGAGCATCCGGTAGGGTGCCTATGGCAGGATACAGCTTTTCTTTATTACACAGCTCCCACCAGCCCGACGCATCGGGCGGCACACGAAAGCCGCTGCCGATGTTCAGGCAGCCTGAAAGCAGGACGCAGAGCATAAGGGACGGTATCAGTTTGTTCATTTGGGGTCTCCTGATTGGGGATGATTGGGATTGGTACGGTGGTTTTGCTGTTCGAGCAAATCATAAACGCTGACATACGGCAACGCATTGCAGTAGCTTGCCTTCTTGTCGGATATTGCCTTTGGCGGCCTATGCCGCCGTTTGCCATTCGGGGCGGCGGCGGCTTTTATAGTGGATTAACAAAAATCAGGACAAGGCGACGAAGCCGCAGACAGTACAAATAGTACGGCAAGGCGAGGCAACGCCGTACTGGTTTAAATTTAATCCACTATATTTTGCCGTTTTGAGACTGGGGTCGGAATAACCGTTTTTTGATGATTTTCCCTCCTCGGCTGTGTCATCAAATCCCTAGTTGCCTTTCCAAACTCTCCACCAGATTGTCATCCAGTTTCAAAGCTTGCGACAGGCGGGCGAGGAAGACGGTTTCTTTCCGCGACAAATCGGCACAGACCAACCTTGCCGCCAGATAGGCTTCCGCCGCCAGCGCCTCATCGTTGCCGACGGCGGCGGCGATGTCTTCGATGCTTGCGGGCAGGCGGTATTCGGCGGCGAGCCATTCGGCAGTTTCGGGGTCTGTGCCGCTTTCCTGTTCGATAGCCCGGCGTTCGGCTTCGTCTATCATGCCGTCTGAAGCGGCGGCGGCTATCATGGTGCGCAATACGGTGCGGCTGTATGTTTCTTCAGTTTCTCCGGCAGGTTGGAAATCGCTTTGTGTTACGGTTGCCCGCCCTTTGTTTTGCTGCCACATCTGATAGCCCCGGTAGGCGAGGTAGCCCAAAGCGGCGGTCGAACCGATTTTGGCGATGGTTTTGCGGTTTTTACCGTTCAGCAGCATGGAGGCGACACCGGCAACCAGCGCGCCTCCGCCGAATGAATTGAGCGGGCTGTCGGAGAATGTGTTGCCTTTTTTTTGAATCGTGCTTAAGACTTGGTTGAGCAGTCGGGTGAAGTTCATGATTTTTCCTTTCTGTTGCGGGAAGGGCGGTATGTTTACCCTATCCTTTTAAACGGCGGCAGACCGGCTAATAATTGTTGGCCGTACCGCTGTGTTTTGATGCGGTTGTCGAGGATGGTTACGCGGCCGTAGTCTTGTTCGGTGCGGATGAGGCGGCCGACGGCCTGGATGAGTTTGATGCCAGCTTCGGGGACGGTGATTTCGATGAAGGGGTTGCCGCCGCGTTGTTCTATCCAACGGTTTTGGGTTTTTTCGATGGGGTTGTCCGGCATCGCAAACGGCAGCTTGGCGATGATGACTTGCACGCAGGCGGTGCCGGGCAGGTCGAGTCCTTCGGCAAAGCTGTCGAGTCCGAAGATGATGCTGGCTTTGCCGTCTTCTATGGCCTGGTGGTGTTTTTGCAGGAGGACGGCTTTGGGTAATTCGCCTTGTACGAGCAAGAGCGGCAGGTAGTCTCCGGGCAGGCGCAGGGCGACATCCTGCATTTGTTTGCGCGAGGAAAACAGGACGAGTGTGCCGATGGCTTCGGTGGGAGAAATAAGCTTGGGCAGCCATTCGATGATGGCGGCGGTGTGGGCTTCGGGGTCTTTGGGGCTGGCGTATATGGGGGGGATGTAGAGTTCGCCCTGTTTTTCAAAGTCAAAGGGGCTTTTGAGGGCGAGGGTGGTGGTTTCGGGCAGCCATTGCAGCCCGGTTTGGCGCAGCATCAGGTTGAAGTTGCCCAAGGATTGCAGGGTGGCGGAGGTCAACACCGCGCCTGCCGCGCGCCGCCACAGGCTGTTGGCAAGGTGGGACGCGCTGCTGATGGGGCTGGCGTTGAAAATGTAGTCGTTTTTGTCGTCGGCGCGGCGGGTTATCCATTTTGCCAGCGGTTCTTCGCCCTCGAGGGGGACGGTGGAGAGCAAATCCCAAACCGCGCTGATTTGTTCGATACGGGCGATGAAGATGCCGAAATCGCCGGTCAGGCGGTCGATGAGCGCGCCGTCCTGTTCTTTTTCGCGGCGTGCGGCAGAAAGCGCATCGTTCAGCCCGATAACGTGTTTGAGCAGGCTGCGCGCAGCAACGGCGGTGTTGGAAACGGTGGTTTCGAGGCCTTCGGGGATTTTGCCGTCTTCCCACAGCCAAGTCGGTTCGCTGTTGGTTCGCCTGTCGTTTTCAGACGGCCCCAAGCTCAAAGACGGCTCTTCCGCCAAATGGAACTGCCATTCGTGCAGGCTGTCGAGCAAGGATGCGGCGGCTTCGTCGGCAAGGTTGGCAAGTTCGGCTTTATCGGTAAGCGCGGCAATTTTGCCGGTAAGCTGAGGCAGTTTTTCCAGCGTCCAAACGGCAATATTCCACGAATGTTCGGCGGCAAAACGGCTGAGGGCTTTTTTGGGCAGGTGGTGCGCTTCGTCTATGCAATAGAAACTGTTTTCGGGCGCGGGCAGAATCACGCCGCCGCCCATACTGATGTCGGCAAGCAGAAGGTCGTGGTTGGCAACGACGACATCGACGGTTTCCAAGACATCGCGTGCCAGGTAAAACGGGCATTCGGCGCGGTTGGGACAGGCGGCTTTGAGGCAGCCGTGGCGGTCGTTGGTCACTTTGAGCCAAATCGCGTCGTCGATTTTTTCCGGCCAAGTGTCGCGGTCGCCGTTGAACCGTCGGGCGGAAAATTCGTCGGCGATGTCGCGCAGCAGCTTCAATTCTTCGGGCTTGGGTTTGCTGTCCCACAACACTTCCGGCGCTTCAAAACCCGTCAGGTTTTGCTGGGCGTTGTTTTGCGTCAGTTGGTAGAGTTTGTAGGGGCAGAGATAGCGGCCGCGCCCTTTGGCAAGTGCGAAGGTCAGTTCCAAACCGCTTTTTTCGACCAGAAACGGCAGGTCGCGGTCTACCAACTGCTCCTGCAAGGCAACCGTCGCGCTGCTCACAATCAGCCGCTTGCCGCGTGTTTGCGCCATGATGCCGCCCGCAAGCAGGTAGGCAAGCGATTTGCCCACGCCGGTCGGGCCTTCGATTACGGCAATGCTCTCGCCTTCGCGCTTGGGCGGCTCGCTGCCTTCTTCGCGCGCCAACGTCCGCGAAAAAGCGTTGGCAACCGCCGCAATCATTTCCCGCTGCGAAGCACGCGGACGGAAACCGGGCAGGTTTTTGCCGATATTTTGGTAATGGTCGCGGATGGCGTTTTTTTCTAAATCGGTGAGCATAGCGTTTTGTACGGCGGTAGAAGTGGGGTTATTTTAACATTGCACGGAAGCGGTACAATATCGTTGTCGGAATGGTGGTGAGGTGAATTGTGCGGACGTGGTTGTTTTTTTGGTTGCGGCGTTTGAAATACCCGTTGTTGCTTTGGATTGCGGATATGCTGCTGTACCGGTTGTTGGGCGGCGCGGAAATCGAATGCGGCCGTTGCCCTGTACCGCCGATGACGGATTGGCAGCATTTTTTGCTGGCGATGGGAACGGTGTCGGCTTGGGTGGCGGTGATTTGGGCATATCTGATTATTGAAAGTGAAAAAAACGGAAGATATTGAGTAGTCCGTATAAAAATGCCGTCTGAAACGGAAGTTCAGACGGCATTTGTTTTAGGTTGCCGTACCGCTTAGGGAATACCGGCGACAGGATAAGCGGGACGGCTGCGATGGCCTCTAAGGTAACGGGTTCTTTGGCTATTCAGGTACTGCTTGATCGGCTGCCAATCAATCACCTGGTCCAACTTCAATAGTGGGAAGCGGTCGATGTGTTTGGCAATCATGGCTTGGGCGGTTTGCCGGAAGAAGGTGCTCATGAGAAATCCCCTAAATGTCTTGGTGGGAATTTAGGGAATTTCGGGGGGATTTTGCAAAGGTCTCATGCTGTCTGTTGGTTTTGGCAACCCAAACTATGCTTGCTGTGAAACCTGCCCCAACTATTAAATGCTGTTTTACTCCCTGCCGACCAGCAACTCCGCCAGTCTTTCGCCGAATTTCTGCAAAGATTCGTTACTGTTCAAACCGTGAGAACCGCTCGGGAACGGCAATACTGCCAGCAATGTGTCGTTTTGATTGCGCTTCCATTTTAATTTTTTTCCGACGATTTCTTCCTGACGAAAACCTGAAAGGCCGTCTGAAAACGCAACGTTAAACTCCTTATCGTAAGATGTGCCGAATCCGATAATCAGGCGCGGGCGGTATTGTTCCGCCCATTGGTTCATTTGGGCAAAGCGGTATTTGTTGCAGAAATTGACGTATTCCTGCTTGTCGGCAAAACCCGTAATCTCGGAAAACTCCTGCTGCCAAAGGCTGGCATCAGTGTTTTTAAACGCAATCGGATACAGGTTCATTTTGAAATAGCCCGAATCCGCTTTGTGTACAAACGGCTGCACTTCTTCGGCAAAGCGGCGGTAATTCTCTACCTGCCCGCCGTTTAAGGCGCACAACAGTTTGCAGACGCTGATGTTGTAAGGATAGGCAACGCATTCCTGCCAGTCTCCAAAACCGAACTCCGTGTCGCCCGTGTACGGCTCTGCCGCAATCTGCCGCAGGTTTTCAACGGTGTGCCCGCCGCCCCATTCGATGCCGCATACCCATACAGACGGTTTCTCAGGAGAACCGATGTCGCCGCCGTCGCAGCCGTGAAAGTCGCGCAGCCAGTCATAGTTTTGTTTGATATTCATTTAATTCCCCTAGTATCAAAATATCTATCCATTTCCACGAGTTTCATCATCTGTTATGTCATAAATCTCAAATTTTATTTTTCCACCTTCTTTCCAGAAATCTACATTCATAAAGCCTGTGGTTTTACGCTTTCCGCTCTGCACTTTCATCATATATAGGCAATAAAGATGGCCACCACGTTCAACTCCCCCTATTTCATCAATTTTACCTTTATACATTAGCCGACTCTTCCCAGTTTTTCCAAGCCAAAACGTAATATTCTTTTGGGAATCAATATATGTCCCACTATTAGGATCAGAGTTAATCAACGCAATTGCTTGATTACTGCAAAATTCCGTTGCCACTTTGTTATTTTTAACAACGGCACCTGCATTTAAACTCATACAACCCAATACAACCGAGAAAATAAATTTCTTCATTTCAAACTCCTTATTAGTATCCAATATACATCCAACGCTCCGTTTCAGGAATCAACGTTAAGCTAACAGTATGACTCAAAACATTTCCTTTACCACTTTCAAAATAAACAGTTGCATCAGTTACCATCGATATTCCTAAATAATTTCTAATTTGGATCTGAGCAACATGGTAACAATTCCGTTGAATATATTCCTCAGAATTGATTTTTCGAGAAAAAACCAGAGCCAAAATTGGAACGGTTGCCTGCTCTCCATAATCGTTATCAGCAGACCATTTGAAATCAATATGGGTTTCTTGCTTCAAATCCTGATAACTCGCATTACAGGCAAGAGAACCGATAAGCCGGCTCAATACGGGTTTGATACCCCTCCAATCCGAATAACTCACTTCTTCCGGCCGGGCTTTATCCAACAGTCGGTTTACATCGGCCTGTGTTTCTTCCCGAATAAAATAAGGAGAATTAAGCAGGGATACGGTTTGCTGGGTTGCCGTACCCTGTTGCAGCTTTTGATTCAAATCATCCAAATAAGCATTAACGTAAGGTTGCACAGATTCGCAAGCCGTCAGCGTCAATACCAGACAAGAAAGCAATAATTTCTTCATATGATACCCCTTGATCAGTTTGATAAAAATTGAGTACGCTCACCCGTCATCCGTGCATAACACTGATGAAAACGGACAGTCTGTTCATTTTTATCAGCCTCACTCAGCGACTCGACCTTACATTTGTTTTCGCGTTCTTTAAGCCACGCTCTTTGCAACGGTAAAATTTCCTGCCTTGCTTCCTTATCCAAACCATTCCAAACCAAATTCAGTTTGTCATCAGACAGCTTCGCCAACGACTTAGCCTGAGCAACACGTGCTTCGGCTTCCTTTTCCTGTGCCGCAGCCAACTCTGCCTGCCTTTGCGATTCCGCCTCCTGAGCCTCTCTTGCAGCCTGTTCTTCTTCCTGTTGTATTCTTTGGGCTTCGGCTTCTTCCTCCTGCGCCTGTTTCTTAGACATGGCCAAAGCAAGCAGTTGGGTTGGTGCTTGAATTACGTCGTCCTGATTTGCCTCAATTTCGGCAAAAATTACTTTCTTATTATCGCTGGGCTGCAAGTTGTACAACAACGTGCCTTCAAAACCGTTAGCCGACTGCTTGGATTTTTTAAACGCGTACGAATCCAAGAAATCCTCCAAACTGTTTGCATTGCCACGGATTTTCAACACAGTTTCGGCATCTTTCACAGTTTCTACTGATGGTGTGATGCGGAATGTAGCCTGACAAAAAACTTTCGTACTGTTTGAGTCTTCTTTGGAGGTGCGGATTTCTTCAAAGCTCATCGGTAAAGCAGCAATTGAAGCCCTAATATTGGCCAAATCAAACAACCCTTGATTTTTTAAAGATTTTTCAATTTCTTCCCCAACCAAACTGCGCAGAACCTGAATACCATTTTCATCTGAACAGGCAACTTTACCTCCGCCGATGTCGCACGCATTCAGTGCAAAAACAGAAGCTGCCGCAACGCTGATCAATTTTATTTTTCCCATTTGAAATTAAACCTTTTAACAAAATTTTTCGTATAGTGCAGAAAATTTGTATGATAAACTTCCGCCCATGCCGACAACACCAACCCGCAGTATCGGCAATACCAACCAATAAGGAGGCTGGATGGAAGTTCATGAAAAAATCCGTAAGATTCGCGAGTTGAAAAACTTCTCGCAGGAAAACATGGCCGAGCAGTTGCAGATGTCGGTCAACGGCTATGCGAAAATCGAGCGCGGGGAGGTGGGTTTGCAGATGGACAAGCTAGAAAAAATCGCCGATGTGTTGGGCATGGACGTGGTGGATCTGCTCACGGTTGAGAAAAATCTGGTGTTTCTGAATATGGAAAACAGCACCAACTCCGCCAACTATTATGCATCGCAGGAGCAGTATGTGATCGAAATCGAAAAGTTGAAGCAGCAAAACGGCTATTTGCAGGCTATATTGATGGAAAAAGAAAAACTGATTACTTGGCAAAAGCAGCAGCTTGACAGTCTGAACGAACTGATTAGAACAATCGGGCGCGGATAGGAAACCGGCGGTTTTGATGGGCGACGAAGTCGAACCCCGCCGCGCCTTCATCGAAAACAACGCCCTGATCGCGCAGAACATTGACGCGTAAAACCGTTTAAAGGAAAACCATGAGCTACCCGCAACAGGCCATAGACAACATGCTCAACCCGCCGGCCGACAAACGCTGCCTGCACGCACTGAAAAATATCGCCGAGGCGGAAACGCTGTATGTGTTGGCCGACGACGAAGGCGAATGCCATTTCTGGGTGGACGATGGTGGGGCAACTTTCCTGCCCGTGTGGCCGGAGCAGGAATTTGCCGAAATGGTGAAATCCGAGGGCGAATCGGTGTGGGAATTCGAGTTGGAAGAATTTTTGCAGGACAGCGTTCCGTGGCTGGCGGAAGAGGGATACGGCATCAGCGTTTTCCCCGTGGCCGCCCGTCCTGACAGCGTCGTGATGCTCGCCGTTGAATTTGCCGCCCGCATCAACACCATTCTGGCCGAAAGCTACGGCGAAGCGTTTGATTTGCCGTATCTGTAAGGCAAACAGCAAAAGGCCGTCTGAAAACCATATCCCAAGGTTTTCAGACGGCCTCAAACAGCGGAGACAGCCCGTGAACAAACGCAAAACGAAAAACCGCCAAGCCCGCGCCGCACGACCTGCCGTGTCGGTGCGGTGGGCGAAGCCTTTGGAAAAGCTGTCGGAAAAACTCTTTGCTATCGGCATGGTCACGGCGTTTGCCGCGCTGGTGTCGCTGACTTGTCCTTCGTCATCGATTTCTATTTTTTGCTGGCGATGGGAACGGTGTCAGCTTGGGTGGCGGTGATTTGGGCATATCTGATTATTGAAAGTGAAAAAAACGGAAGATATTGAGTAGTCCGTATAAAAATGCCGTCTGAAACGGAAGTTCAGACGGCATTTGTTTTGGGTTGCCGTACCGCTTAGGGAATACCGGCGACAGGATGGGCGGGATAGCCGTGGGTGTCGATGCTGCCGGCGGCGCGCCACGGGGTATGGATGACTGCCGCCGGCAGGTGGGCAAGCTCGGGGATGTGCCGTCTGACAAAGGTGCCGTCGGGGTCGGTCTTGTGTGCGGCGGCGGCAATGTCGGGGTAGGTGTGCCGTGAGGCGGCAAGCCGCCAGTTGCCTTGGTTGATTGCTGCATCGAAATCGGTCAGCTGCCGGGCAAACCATATCTCGCCTTCGCGGCGGGGGAGGTTTAAAACGTGGCAGAAAAAATCCGCGCTCAAGCGTCTCAGGGCGGGGTGGAGGCTGCCGGTTTTGTGCAAACAGCGCATCGCGGCATCGATAATCGGAATGCCGGTCTGGCCCTGCTGCCAGAGCGTCAGGCGCAGGGTGTGTTCCGGATTGCCGTCTGAAGGGTCGTCATCCGTGTGCTGCAAGGCAAGTTGAAGGAAAAAATCGCGGCGGATGATGTTGTCCGCCCACGCGTTCAGACGGCGTTCGAGGCTTTCCCGCGCGAGCAGGCGCGGCGAGATGCAGCCGGTACTCAAATACGCGCCCATCAGCGAAGTGTTTTTTCGCGAAGGGAAATCCTTTAAAACGGAGTAGGAAGCCGCCTGTTCGAGAAACCGCCGCCACTGCCGCCAGGCCGCCGTTTCGCCGCCGTTTTGCGGCAGGAAGATGCCGTCTGAAAGAGCGGCAGGCGGCGGGGCGGGCAGGTTTTCGGGTAAGGGTTGGCGGTATGCCGTGAATAGGTCCGGACCGGTGGGGGGGTGCTTGGAAAAGCGGCCGAGCCATACTTCGCGGTAGCGGTCGAAATCGGCATATGCCGTGCCGCCGTCGGGTATCAGGTCGGTTTTGCCGAAAACGGCGTGGTCGTTGACGAAGGTTAACGCGATGCCGTGTTTGTCCAATTCGTGCCAAAGGGCGTTGTCGGCGAGTTTGTCGGCAAAAGTATGGGATTCATCGGCGATGACGGCGCGGATATTGAGGCGGACGGCGAGCCGGACAAGCCCGGATGACGATGCCGCCGTGTAGAACGGAATGCCGCGCCCTGCAAGCCCTTGGGCGAGTTCGGCGGCGGATTGGCGGTAGAACGCGGCGCGGCGCGGGTTGTCTGTTTCGGCATGGTCAATCCAAATGCCGATAACGGGCAAACCTTCGGCAACGGCGGCGCATAAGGCGGCATTGTCGCGGATGCGGAGGTTTTGGCGGAACCAGACGAGCGTGCGCGCGGCGCGCGTGTCCGCATAAAGGGGGCGGGCGGTTTCAGACGGCATTTTGGCAGCCTTTCCTGCTGGAGATTTTTTCGTTCAGAAAATCGATGAAGCTGCGGACTTTCGCGCTTAAGAATGCCCTGTCCGCATAAACGGCGTTCAGGCGGTCGGTCGGGACGGCGTATCCGGGCAGCAGCCTTACCAGCGTGCCGCAGCGCAAATCGTGTTCCGCCGCCCAAAGCGGCTGATAACCGATGCACGCGCCTGCCTTAATCATTTCGCGCATCATCAGCGTGTTGTCGGTACGGATGACGGGGGTCAGCTCAAGCCGGTATTTTTTGCCGTCCGATTTGCGGGTGAGGTCGAGTTTCTGCTGGTTGGTGTAGGTCGGTAGGACGGCGGGCAGCCCCGCCACTTCTTCCGGCGTTTCCGGTACGCCGTTGCGCCTCAGGAAATCGGGCGAGGCGAGCAGGGCAAATTCGATTTCCGCCAGCGGGCGCGCAATCAGCGACGGGGACAGGGTTTGGGAAACGCGCAACGCCAAATCCACGCCTTCGGCAATCAAATCGACGTGGCGGTTGTCCAAAATCAGTTCTAATGTTACTTCGGGATAACGTTCGCGGTATTCCGCCAGCCAGTTGCATATCAGGCTGCCGGCAAACCACAGCGGCATCGTCACGCGCAGCAGCCCCTGCGGTTTTTCCGTCCCCCCGGCGGCTTTTTGCGCGGCATCGTCGAGCGTGTCGAGCGCGTAACTGCATTGCCGGTAGTATTCTTCCCCCGCTTCGGTCAGGCTGAGGTTGCGGCTGTTGCGGTGCAGGAGTTTGGCTTGGACGGTGTTTTCCAAGTGGCTGACGTGTTTGCTTGCCATTGCGGTGGAGATGCCGAGCGCGTCGGCGGCGCGGGTGAAGCCGCCGCTTTGGACGACTTGGCGGAAAACTTTGAGGCTGAACAGGGTGTCCATATTTTCTTGTGTGGAAAAGTTGTATCAATAAAAGCAGTATATATTTGAAACGGGGAAACATCTATACTCTGCCGCCTGAAATGAAGACAAATATCGAAGGAGCTTTTATGTCCGATTGCTGCAAACGTATCCAACCTGTTCTGCTTTCTGTTTTGCGTATCGTAACCGCCTACCTGTTTTTGTTGCACGGTACGTCGAAATTCTTCGCCTTCCCCGTTGAAATGGGCAGCGGTTCGCCCGGCGGGCTGATGCTGCTTGCCGGTATTTTGGAAATTGTCGGCGGCATTTTGCTGGTGTTGGGCCTGTTTGCGCGCCCTGCCGCGTTTGTTTTGTCCGGCCAGATGGCGGTTGCCTATTTTATGGCGCACGCTTCTGGAAATGCTTTGTTTCCGATTGCCAACGGCGGAGAGTCCGCAGTGCTGTTCTGCTTCGTATTCCTCTATATCGCGGCGGCGGGCGGCGGCGCGTGGTCGCTGGACGGGTTGTTTTTCAAGCGTAAAGCCTGAACCGGACCGTCTAAAGTGTATTTTGTCGAATGTTTTTGAAAGGAAAAGAAATGAGCCGCCAATCCCTGCAACAGGCTGCCGAAAGCCGCCGTTCCGTTTATTCGTTAAATAAAAATCTGCCCGTCGGCAAAGATGAAATCGTCCAAATCGTCGAACACGCCGTTTTGCACACGCCTTCTTCGTTCAATTCCCAATCTGCCCGCGTGGTCGTGCTGTTTGGCGAAGAGCATGATAAGGTGTGGCAATTTGTCGAAGACGCGCTGCGTGCCGCCGTGCCTGCCGACAGGTTTGAACCGACCGCGCAAAAATTGAAGCTGTTTAAGGCGGGTGCGGCAACCATTTTGTTTTATGAAGATCAAAATGTCGTCAAAGGTTTGCAGGAGCAGTTCCCTGCTTATGCCGCCAACTTTCCCGTTTGGGCGGACCAGGCGAACGCTATGGTACAGTATGCCGTCTGGACGACACTTGCCGCGGTCAGCGCAGGTGCAAACCTGCAACATTACAACCCCTTGCCCGATGCGGCGATTGCCAAAGCGTGGAATATCCCCGAAAACTGGCTGTTGCGCGCGCAAATGGTTATCGGCGGTATTGAAGGGGCGGCAGGTGAAAAGACCTTTGAACCCGTTGCAGAACGTTTGAAAGTGTTCGGCGCATAATTTCGCGGTCAAAAAAATGCCGTCTGAAAAGGATTCAGACGGCATTTTTCAGTATCAGGCGGCGAGTTTTTCGCATTCTTTGATACAGTCGAGGCAGGACTCGTAACATGCTTTGCATTCCGCATGGTGGGCGGCGTGTTCTTTACAGGCTTTGGCACATTGTTTGCACGCTTCGAGGCACACTTTTGCCGCGTCGCGTGTCAGAGGGGCATTTTGTGCGGCAAGGTCGTGCACCGCGCCGCATAAGGCAAGCATTTGGCGCACGGCAACCGCACAGTCGGACATAGACGTGTCGCCCTGAGTGAGCAGGGACAGGCAGTGTGTCAGGCAAACCTGTCCGGCATCCAGACAGTGTGCGGCAGTTTGGCGGACGGCGGTATAGGCGGATGCGGCGGCAGGCTGCATATCGTGGTGATGATGGTGGTCGGCGTGTCCGTGCGCACGCGCGAAAGAGGCGGCGGAAGCCAGAGAGACGGCAGCAGCGCTGCCCAAAAATTGACGACGGTTCATAATGTTTCCTTTATGGTTTAAGAAAGTGGGGCAGGCACAAGGCACTCCCCCGCATACTGCCCCGACCGTGGGGCTTTTTTGAACAACCGGCTGATTTTGCCGGTGCGGGATTGTCGCACGGGCAGGCAGTTCGGCTATTCGGAAAGTTAAGAAAAGGCGCGCCGCCCTGTTTTAAAATGATGCAAGATGGCGCGCGGATATGGTAGCAGACAAAATGCCGTCTGAAAATCGGTTCAGACGGCACCCGTTTTCAGACCTTACAAACCCGGGAACATTCCTTTCATCCCCCTCATCCCCTTCGCCATACGCATCAGGTTGCCCAAGCCTTTCCCGCTGAACATCTTCATCATCTGCTGCATTTGTTCAAACTGTTTGAGCAATTTGTTCACTTCCTGCACGGTCGTGCCCGCGCCCACCGCAATACGGCGTTTGCGGCTGGCTTTGAGTAGGGCGGGGTTGGCGCGTTCTTTTGGGGTCATCGAGTTGATGATGGCTTCGACTTTGCCCATCGCTTTTTCAGCCGTACCTTCGGGGATTTGTTTCGATATTTGACCCAGTTCGCCCGGCATTTTCGACATCAGGTTTTCCAAGCCGCCCATATTGCGCATTTGCTGGATTTGTTCTTTAAAATCATTGAGGTCGAAGCCTTTGCCTTTTTGCAGCTTTTTCGCCATTTTGGCGGCGGCTTCTTCATCAATACCTTTTTGAACGTCTTCAATCAGGGTCAATACGTCGCCCATACCGAGGATACGGCTGGCGATACGGTCGGGGTGGAAAGGTTCGAGGCCGTTGATTTTTTCGCCGACACCGATAAATTTAATCGGTTTGCCGGTTACGTGGCGCACGGACAAAGCTGCGCCGCCACGCGAGTCGCCGTCCATCTTGGTCAATACGACACCGGTCAGCGGCAGGGCTTCATTAAATGCCTGAGCAGTGTTCACAGCATCCTGACCTAACATGGCATCGATGACGAACAAAGTTTCCACCGGGTTAACCGCAGCATGAAGCGCTTTGATTTCGTTCATCATCTCCTCATCGATTGCCAAACGACCGGCGGTATCGACCATCAAGACATCGTAAAAATGTTTTTTGGCGTAATCGGCGGCGGCAGTTGCAATCTCAATCGGTTTTTGGTTGGCATCGGACGGGAAAAAGTCTACGCCGACCTGTTCGGCCAACAGACGCAGTTGTTCAATCGCGGCAGGGCGGTAAACGTCGGCAGATACGACCAAAACCTTTTTCTTCTGATCGTTTTTCAGCAGGCGGGCGAGTTTGCCGACTGTCGTCGTCTTGCCCGCGCCCTGCAAACCTGCCATCAACACGACGGCGGGCGGCGCAACCGACAAATCCAGCGTTTTGTTTTCCCTGCCCATCAGTTCGGTCAGGGCTTTGTTGACCACGCCGATAAATGCCTGATCCGGCGTCAGGCTGCCCGCCACTTCCTGACCGAGGGCCTTTTCTTTGACGTTGTTGACGAACTCTTTGACGACAGGCAGGGCAACATCCGCCTCAAGCAGGGCGAGTCGGACTTCGCGCAAGGCTTCTTTAATGTTGTCTTCGGTCAGTTTGGCTTGCCCGCGGATGTTTTTGAGGACATTGCTGAAGCGGCTGGTTAAATTGTCTAACATACTGGTCCTTGGTCTGAATAAGAATAGCTTGCCCCATCAGGGGCATTCTTTGTTAAAATAAAATCAAAATAATTTGATGCGGCTTGTGTGCCGGACAGCATATCGGCAAATCCGTCAAGGCTTGCCCGAAACGGGGATTTTACAATTCCAACGTTAAAAGTTCCAATATTTCATAAGCGGCCGCATACGGCGCAACAGTATAGATAGAGAAAGTCCACCATGCCGACAGTTTTCATCTTTTTGACGGCGGTTTACGCAGGATTGGGTGCATTTGCATGGCACTGCCAACAGCAGGGGCGCGGCCGGGATTACCCGTGGAAGACGGAATTGCCGGTTTTGGGCGCGGCATTGACCGTCCACGGCGCGGCACTGCTTATGCCGGTCATTCAAGACAAAATCATCATTATGGGCTTCGGGTATTCCGGCAGCCTGATTGTTTGGATGATGCTGTTTATTTATTTTGCCGGCAGCTTCTTTTATCCGCTGCGCGGAGTGCAGTTGCTGCTGTATCCTTGCGCCGCACTGATGCTGCTGTCAGGTTTGGTTTTTCCTGGAAAATTCTCGGGATATGAAATTACCGACCTTCCCTTTATGCTGCATATCGGAACTTCGCTGCTCGCATACGGGCTGTTCGGCATAGCAACATTATTGTCCGTTTTGACCCTGCTGCTGAATCGGAGCCTGCACCGCAGGAGCTTCTCCAAGCTCGCAGGATTCCTGCCGTCGCTGCTCAGTTTGGAAAAACTCATGTTCCAAGCCATGTGGGCAGGTTTCATCCTGCTGACCTATTCCGTCGTCAGCGGAACATTCTTCGCCGAAGCCGTATTCGGCAAACCCATGACCTTTACCCATAAAACCGTATTCGGCATATTGTCATGGCTGATTTACGGCGGACTGCTGCTCAAGCACAGCATGACCGCATGGCGCGGCAAAAAAGCCGCCGTGTGGACCATCATCGGATTTGTCAGCCTTATGATTGCCTATATGGGCAGCAAGTTCGTATTGGAAATCATTCTGAAAAGATAAGAAGAGCCAACAGATGCCGTCTGAAGCCCCAAGTTTCAGACGGCATATTCACAAAGGCGCACCAGCCAGAGGAGGGGGAGGAAGGGATTATTGGAGACGGCGCAGCGTTTGGCGGAAATAAAAAACCTTATCAGACAGCGAGATGGAGAAAATAATTAAAAAAAGGCAAGATGAAGTATTGACCGTATACGTCTTCAAGCGTATAGTTCGCGTCTTCGCTGCTGACGAAGCGTCGGTAACGAAGCAGTTCAAACGCTCTTTAACAAAACAGATTACCGATAAGTGTGAGTGCCTTGAGC